>NZ_JBVVPX010000031.1:0-93526 GCF_055811375.1 Mesorhizobium sp. WSM4848 | reverse complement strand
AGTGAAGACCTTTTAGTCTAACACTCTGATTCTATTGATTCGGTCCCTTCAAAATCGGCTCAATCGGCGAAGACGGGCTAAGTGCGCAGCGGACCAGAATTCTGCACCGTTGCGGCGCTTTGACGTCACGGCATGGATCCAGGGGTCTGCGCTGCGTCGCCACGCTCCTTGCTCCGCCCCAGGATGACGAAGCCATCCGAGGGGCTTCGGCCAACCTCAACCGGTTGCGACAGCCCATTCGGTGAACTTCAGGCCTTCGGCTACTTGCTTGCCTTGGCCCGTTCGATCGCCTCGACGATCATCTTCTTGGCGTAGGCGGCGTCGTGCCAACCCTCGATCTTGACCCATTTGCCGGGTTCGAGATCCTTGTAGTGCTCGAAGAAATGCTGCACCTGTTGGCGGGTGATGTCGGGCAGGTGCGTGTATTCGGTGACGTTCTCGTAGCGCAGCGTCAGCTTGGGCGAAGGCACCGCGATGATCTTTTCGTCGAGGCCGGAATTGTCCTCCATCACCAGCACGCCGATCGGCCGCACATTGATGACGCAGCCCGGCACCAGCGCGCGCGTGTTGCAGACCAGTACGTCTATCGGGTCGCCGTCACCCGACAGCGTGTGCGGCACGAAGCCGTAATTGCCGGGATAGCGCATCGAGGTGTGCAGGAAGCGGTCGACGAACAGCGTGCCGGCCTCCTTGTCCATCTCGTACTTGATCGGCTCGCCGCCGATCGGCACCTCGATGATGACGTTGATGTCCTCCGGCGGGTTCTTTCCGATGGCGATGGCTTCGATACGCATGGCTTTTATCCCTCTTTCGATTGGAGACCGATAGCGGGCAGCGGCGCATGGTGCAATGCGGCGAATGGTACTGAAAGCAGCTGACGGTGTTAGCGAGAAGCGTGTCGAGCCGTCATTCCCAGACGAAGGCGACCTTCTTCAGAGCCTTCTGCTCAAAAACCTCGACGCCCTCGGCGACATCGCGGCCGCCGGCGCCGGCATAGAAGGTGAGCGCGCTCTGGTTGTCTTCCAGCGCCCACACGACCATACCTTTCAGGCCGTGGTCCGCCAGCCGCGCCCGTGCGGCTGAGAATAGCCGGCTGCCGAGCCCGATGCCCTGATATTCCGGGCGCACGTAAAGTTCGTAGATCTCGCCCTGCTGCTTGAGCTCGCGGGCGCGGTTCCTGCCGATCGTGGCGTAGCCGGCGACCTTGCCGCCGATCTCGACGACCAGAACTGTGGCGGCACGACGGATAGCGTTCGCCCACCAGTCGGCGCCGCGGCGGTTGATCATCGATGTCAGCGTGCGATGCGGGATGATGCCGGAGTAGGCGCCGCGCCAGGCCAGCAGATGCACGTCGGCGATGGCGCTTGCGTCGCGCGGCTCGGCTTTCCTGATGTCGATGCTCAGCGTCTTCATGATTGGTTAACCATAAACCCGCATCGCCCGATTGCAAGAGTCCGGTCAGCGGCTCCCAAGCTTTCGCACAGACGATAGACGTGCCTGCGACACGAAAGAGCCTGTCTGAAAACGCGCTCCGCCGAGGCGAATGGCGCGGGTTTCGAGAACCGAAGCGCAGCGGACATTAGAGCGCCGCGCGTCCAATTGGACGCGCATAGGACGCTCTAACGCTTTTTAATTGCGCATGATCCTTTCCGGAACCGATTTCGGCTTCCGGGGTCATGCGCTAAGTCCGCGAGCATCGGAAGCGCAGAAAATCGCGTCAGTCGTGCGGCAGAGTAGCGTTTGCAGGCAGGCTCTTAGATTTCGACCAGATGGTCGTCTAGCTCGTTGCTGTCGCCGGAAGAAACCGGGAAATGCTCGGCCAGCACCGCACCCGTCGCTTCGATCGCCTTGATGAAGCCGTCGGCGAGACGATCATCGCTTGCATGCGCGGTAAGGTCGCGGACGATGCCGTCCCAGACATGCTGGCCGACACGACTGTCGATGCCGCTGTCGGCGATCACTTCGGCGTAGTGCTCGGCAATGGAGACGAAGACCAGCACGCCGGTGCGCGCCGCGGTGCGATGGACGTTGCGGGCGAGGAACTGTTTTAGCGCATTGGCGTGCGCGGCCAGGTAGCGCAGCCGCCTCGGCACCAGGTGGATGCGCAATCCGGGCAGCGCCCACAACAGCACAAGCATCGAGGCCATCGCCAGAAGCTGGGCAATGACGAAATGCGGCAAGCGGATCGACAGCCACCACGCTTCCAGCCCGTAACTCACGGCGAGGCTGACGACGAGCATCGCCAGCGTGGCCATGAAGGCGGCCGGAAAGAAATAGCCGTCGCTGGCATAGGCAACCACGCAGTAGATTTCGCCGTCGGTCTTTGATTCGGCGACGCGGATCGCTTTGGCGATGCGGTCATGGTCCTCGCGGCTGATCGGT
Source organism: Mesorhizobium sp. WSM4848 (assembly GCF_055811375.1). Lineage (NCBI taxonomy): Bacteria > Pseudomonadati > Pseudomonadota > Alphaproteobacteria > Hyphomicrobiales > Phyllobacteriaceae > Mesorhizobium > Mesorhizobium sp. WSM4848. The sequence goes on along the minus strand of NZ_JBVVPX010000031.1, from coordinate 91,144 downwards.
CGAGTTGCCATGTTGTGTCTCACCAGCTTCCTGAAGAACCGCCGCCACCGGACGAGCCGCCGCCGCCCGAAAACCCGCCACCGCCTGAGCCTCCTCCGCCCGACGACCAGCCTCCCCCGCCGGAACTTCCCGACCAGCCGCCAGATGATTGCCGGCCCGGCTCGAACGTCATGCCCAGCCAGCGATAACGGCCAGGGCCGATCTTCCGGCCGAAGATCGGCGGCAGGATGGAGGCGGCGATGCTGCCGAAGAAGATGATCGCCCAGATGCTTATGAAGATCGCAAAGAACAGATCGTCGGTGTTGAATGGCGGCTGCTGGTTGCGGGTCCCGCGCGCTTCCAGCTCTTCCGGATTGCCTTCCAGCACCATGACCATGTCGTCGACAGCCTTGGCTATGCCGCCGGAGAAATCGCCGGCGCGGAAGGCCGGCACCATGTCGTTTTCGATGATCAGGCTGGTGTGCAGGTCGGTCAGCGTGCCTTCCAGCCCGTAGCCGACCTCGATGCGCATCTTGCGGTCGTTGCTGGCGACCAGCAAAAGCACGCCATTGTCCTCGCCGGCCTGGCCGAGCCCCCAGGCGCGGAACAGCCGGTTGGCGTAGGGCTCGATCTCCTCGCCGTCGAGGCTAGGAAGCGTCGCGACGACGATCTGGTCAGAGCTCTTGGCCTCGAAATCGGCAAGCTTCCGGGTCAGCGCCGCCTCGGTCGCGGCATCGATGATACCGGCATTGTCGACAACCCGCCCGGTCAGGGCAGGCAATTCGGCGGCAAGTGTGGCGAGCGGGAAGAAGAGAAGGCTTAGGGCGATGAACAGGAATGCCAGGCTGGCGTTCCGTGCAAGGCTGATAGGGACCACGCTCACCAGCTGCTCGTCACCCGCCCTGCTGCGTGCCGAAATCGACCTTCGGCGTCTGCATCTTGTCCTCCTCGATGGTGAAATTGGCGAACGGCTGATTGTCGCGGAACCACAGGGTCGCCCAAATCACCGACGGGAAGGTCCTCAGCGTCAGATTATACTCCCGCACCGCTTCGATATAGTCGCGGCGGGCGACCGAGATGCGGTTCTCGGTGCCTTCGAGCTGCGCCTGCAGCGCCAGAAAATTCTGGTTGGCCTTGAGGTCGGGATAATTCTCCACCACTGCCAGCAACCGCGACAGCGCGCTGGTCAGGCCAGCTTGACTGTCCTGGAATCTCTTGACCGCTTCCGGATCGCTCAGCGTGTCGGGCGTCACCGTCACCTGCGTCGCCTTGGCACGCGCCTCGACCACGGCATCGAGCGTATCCTTCTCATGCGCCGCATAACCCTTGACCGTCTCGACCAGGTTGGGAATGAGATCGGCGCGGCGCTGGTACTGGTTAAGCACCTGGCTCCATGCGGCCTTGGCGTTTTCCTCCGCCGTCGGGATGGTGTTGTAGCCGCAGCCGGCCAGCAGCGGCAGCACGATCGCCATCATCAGCAAGGCAGGCAGATTGCGGAAGACGAAAGGGGAAGAAAGGGCAAGCATGGAAAGATCCCTCGATAAGACTGACAGGCGAAGCATTACCACAATCCGTGCGCGAGAACATGACCTCCGGGGGGACCTTACTGGTGCTTTATCATTCACTGCCAGGCCCTGTAATTGGCCGGGCGAACAGGTTAAAGTCGCCGCGAAAACAGGGCATCGCCATGGCGGAACGCCAGGACAGCGACGACGAATCGCGCCGCATCATCGAGCGCGTGGCAAGTGAAACCGACCCGGCCTCGTTCATTGCGCGGACCGCCAAGGGCGCGCGCGATCACGTCACTGCTGCAGACGCCGACCGGGCGGACCCGATCGAATATTGGGGCACGCGCATTGGCCGGGCGCTGGGGCTCATTATCGCCATTGGCCTGTTGATCTGGCTCGTGGTTTTCGTCAGCCAAAGTTAGGAACCTCGTGAGCACCGAAGAACACGACGCGCCGCGCGCGGTCATCGTCATTTCCAGCCATGTCGCGCGCGGCTCGGTCGGCAACCGCGCCGCGGTCTTTGCGCTGGAGACGCTGGGCTTTCCGGTGTGGGCGGTGCCGACCGTCATCCTGCCCTGGCATCCGGGCCATGGGCGGGCGACGCGCATCGTGCCGCCGCTCGATCAATTCAAGGCGCTGATGGCCGATCTCGAGCGCGCGCCATGGCTGGGCGAGGTCGGCGCGGTGCTGTCCGGCTACCTCGGCGAAGGCGGCCAGGCCGACGCCGTCGCCTCGCTGGTCGGCGCGGTCAAGGCGAAGACGCCGGACGCCGTCTATATCTGCGATCCGGTGATGGGCGATTCGGGCGGGCTCTTTGTGCCGGAGACCACCGCCATTGCCATGCGCGACCGGCTGATGCCGATCGCCGACATCGCCACGCCCAATCGCTACGAGCTGGAATGGATGGCGGAAGCGCCGCTGCCCGACCTGAAAGCGGTGATGGCGGCCGCCCTTCATGCCGGGCCGTCGACCATGCTGGTCACTTCCGCGCCAGCGATGATGGCCGGCGGCACCGGCAATCTGCTGCTCAACGGCAACCAGGCGCTGCTCGCCGAACATCGCCTCATCGACAAGCCGCCCAATGGGCTCGGCGACCTGACGGCGGCCGTCTATCTGGCGCGCATCCTGTCCGGCCAGCCGGCGATCAAGGCACTGCAGTCGACCACGGCGGCGGTCTACGAGATCCTGGCGCGCACCGCCAAGCGCGGCGGCGACGAGTTGCAGCTCGAAACCGACGCACAGAGCCTGTCGCACCCGATGGCGATGGTGCAGCTTCGCCATCTCCTGCATCCGGGGCGGGACAAAAGAGCGTGACTGTCGTCGGCGTCGATGGCTGCAAGGCCGGCTGGATCGCCGTTCGCCGCGATCCGGGCGCAGCACCCTCGGTAGCCGTTTTTCCAAGCTTCGCAGCACTGCTCGACGCATTGCCGGCCGATGCGACAGTCGCCGTCGACATGCCGATCGGCCTGCCCGATGTTTCGCAAAAGGGCGGCCGCGGGCCCGAAGCGCTGGTGCGGCCGATGCTCGGCAACAGGCAATCCAGTGTCTTTGCCATCCCCTCGCGTGCGGCGCTTTACGCGCATACGGATGGCTTCACCACGATCGAGGCCTGGCATGCCGCGCATCGCCAGGCAAGCGAAGTGGCCAAGGCGACGTCCGATCCGCCGCGCGGCGTCTCGATCCAGGCTTTTGGCATCTTTGCCAAGATCCGCGAGATCGATGCCGTGCTGATCGCGCGTCCCGAACTGCGCGGCCGCGTCTTCGAATCGCATCCGGAAGTCGCCTTCTGCCGGCTGAACGACGATCAGGCGATGCGCCTGCCGAAGAAGATCAAGGGCGCCGTCAACCCGGCTGGCATGGCGGAACGCAAGGCGCTGCTTTGCCGGCACGGTTATGTCAGGGGCTTTCTCGACCGGACGCCGCCGCCAGGCGCTGCTGCCGACGACTTTCTCGACGCCGCAGCGATGATGCTGATCGCCGGCCGCATCGCCAACGGCGAGGCAAGGCCGTTTCCGGATCCGCCGCTCGCCGACCGTTTTGGCATTTCTGTCGCCACTTGGGCATGAATTTCTTCGCCCCGTCTATCGGCGAGACAATCGCATTGGGCGGAGGCCCCCTTCTCCCCGCTGGGGAGAAGAGGCTGGCACCGGCGCCTGCGAGCTCTTCTCCCCTCGGGGAGAAGGTGGCCGTAGCGAAGCGGAGGCCGGATGAGGGGGCCTTCCAGCATGGCAATTGCAGCCATCCGCGATTCAGCATTGCTCGCGACCGGCTTTTGCCGTTAGAGCCTTCCTGACCTAAAAGAGCTGCCGCCTAACCCCGAAAGGCTCCAGACATCGCCGATGCCTCATCTCCCTGACCATCTGCTCACCGGCTATCGCAATTTCATGAACGGCCGCTATCTCGCCGAAAGCGGACGCTATCGCTCGCTTGCTCGCGAGGGCCAGGCCCCCGAAACGATGATCATTGCTTGCTGCGACTCCCGCGCGGCTCCCGAGGCGATCTTCGACGCTGGCCCCGGCGAACTCTTCGTGCTGCGCAATGTCGGCAATCTAGTGCCGCCCTATGCGCCCGACGACCAGTTCCACTCGACCTCGGCGGCGCTCGAGTTCGCCGTGCAGAGCCTCAAGGTCAAAAACATCGTGGTGATGGGCCATGGCCGCTGCGGCGGCATCCGCGCCGCACTCGACCCCGCGGCAGTGCCCCTGTCGCCCGGCGACTTCATCGGCAAGTGGATGAGCCTGATTGCGCCGGCGGCCGAGACCGTGTCGTCCAGCACCTTCATGACGGCGACCGAGCGGCAGACCGCGCTCGAGCGCATCTCGATCCGCTATTCGATCGCCAATCTCAGGACCTTCCCCTGCGTCTCGATCCTGGAAGGCAAGGGACGGCTGTCGCTGCACGGCGCCTGGTTCGACATCTCGACCGGCGAGCTCTGGGTGATGAACAAGGACACCGGCGACTTCGAGCGGCCGGAGATGACGTAGGAGGGTTGCATGGCATGCCGTTCGATCGCTTTGGCCGCAGCGGCGCTGCTGTTTTCAGCCATATCCGCCCACGCCGATGACGGCGCGCTCATCGGCCGCTGGTATGCGGCGCTGCTGGTCGCCGATCGCACCGAATTGTCGGACCTGCTTGCCGACGACGTCCGGATAAAACTCGACGATCTCGGCGTCGTCCAGACCAAGCAGGAATTCATCGCCTCCATCGACGACTGGGAGGGCGCTGTCGCCGGGGCTGAAATCCGGCATCGGATCGAGAAGACCGAAGGCGGCGTCACCACTGTGATCGCCTGTTATGATTTCCCCAACAACGACGTGCTTATGCAGGAAACCTTCGCGATCGCCGACAACCGCATCACTGCCAGCTCGCAGGCGGCGATCGCGGAAAACTGCGACAGCTACTGACCAGCCGCGATATTGCGTGCGGCAAGGCCGCGCCTTACATCGGTGACGATCCGCCTCATCCCGCCACTCAGCGAAAGCCCCCTCACCAAACGAGAGATTGCCCATGCCGTCCGCCGTCGACCTCGCCGCCCATCCGCTGACCACCTGGCACGGGCCGCTCGGCCTGCCCGATTTCACCCGCATCGGCGACAGCGATTTTTCTCCGGTGTTCGATGCGGCATTGGAGGTGCATGAGGCCGAGATCGAGACGATAGCGGGCAATACCGAGACCCCGACCATCGAGAATACGCTTGCAGCACTCGAGCTTGGCGGCGAGGCGCTCGACCATGTCTCGTCGATCTTCTGGTGCCGGGCCGGCGCCCACACCAACGAGGCGATCCAGGCGCTGGAGCGCGACATCTCGCCAAAGATGTCCAGGCATTTCTCGGCGATCTCGATGAACGAGAGGCTGTTTGCCCGCATCGACGATCTCTACCAGCGCCGCGACGCCCTGAAGCTCGATGCTGAAACGCTGCGGGTGCTGGAAAAGACCTGGAAAAATTTCGTCCGCTCCGGCGCCAAGCTCGACGCCGAGGGCAAGAAACGGCTGGCGGCGATCAATGAGGAGCTGTCGTCGCTCGGCACGATTTTCGGCCAGAACCTGCTTGCCGACGAGCGCGACTGGGCGCTGTTCCTCGACGCGACCGACCTTGCCGGCCTGCCGGAATTCCTGAAAAGCGCGATGGCCGAGGCCGCCGAGATGCGCGGCCAGAAGGGCCGCTATGCCGTCACCCTGTCGCGCTCGATCTACGAGCCGTTCTCGACCTTCTCCGAGCGCCGCGACCTGCGCGAGATCGCCTTCCGCGCCTTCACCATGCGCGGCCAGAATGGCGGCGCCACCGACAACACCGCCGTGGTGCGCGACATGCTGCGTCTGCGCGCCGAAAAGGCGAAGCTGCTCGGCTACGCTTCCTACGCCGCGCTGAAGCTTGACGACACCATGGCAAAGACGCCGGAGGCGGTGCATAAGCTGCTCGACCCGGTCTGGGACAAGGCGGTGGAGAAGGCCGCAAGCGACCAGATCGAGTTGCAGCGGCTGGCGGCCGAGGCCGGCAGCAACGAAGAATTTGCCGCCTGGGACTGGCGCTTCTATCAGGAGAAGCTGCGCGCCGAGAAATTCGCCTTCGACGAGGCCGAGCTGAAGCCCTATCTGCAGCTCGACCGCATCATCGACGCCTGTTTCGACGTGGCGACAAAATTGTTCGGCATCCGCTTCGAGGAGAAGCAAGGCATTGCCACCTGGCACCCGGACGCGCGCGCTTTCGTGGTGAAAAATGCCGACGGCAGCGAGCGCGGGCTGTTCCTGGCCGACTATTTCGCGCGGCCCTCAAAGCGCTCCGGCGCCTGGATGAGCGCGCTGAAATCCGGCTACAAGCTTGGCGATGGTTCCAGGCCGGTCATCTACAACATCATGAATTTCGCCAAGCCGCCGGAGGGCGAGGCAGCACTTTTGTCGGTCGATGAGGCCAAAACCCTGTTCCACGAATTCGGTCATGCGCTGCATGGCATGCTGACCGAAGTCACCTGGCCGTCGGTCGCGGGCACCTCGGTCAGCCGCGATTTCGTCGAACTGCCCTCGCAACTCTACGAGCACTGGCTGACGGTGCCGGCGGTGCTGGAAAACCATGCGCTGCACGTGAAGACCGGCAAACCGATGCCGAAGGCGCTGGTCGACAAGATGCTGGCGGCGCGCACCTTCGGCGCCGGCTTCGCCACGGTCGAGTTCACCGCCTCGGCACTGGTCGACATGGCCTACCACGCGCGGCCGGATGCGCCGGACGAGCCGCTTCGTTTCGAAGCCGAAACGCTCGAGAAGCTCAACATGCCCGACACCATCGCCATGCGCCACCGCACCCCGCATTTCGGCCACATCTTTGCCGGCGACGGCTATTCGGCCGGGTACTATTCCTACATGTGGTCGGAGGTGCTCGACGCCGACGCCTTCGCCGCCTTCGAGGAGACGGGCGACCCGTTCAATCCGGCGCTGGCCGAGCGGCTCAGGAAAAACATCTATGCCGCCGGCGGCTCCAAGGATCCGGAAGAGCTCTACACCGCCTTCCGCGGCAAGATGCCGTCGCCCGAAGCGATGATGGCCAAGCGCGGGCTGGTGTAGCGCGAGGGCCAACGGACCAATCGTCAAGCTCGGCGGGCGATGTCTGATCAAAGCGCCCGCAGTGGGCCACGTTAACGCGGCGCGCTTGGGCCGCCACCCAGTGCCTCGATGCATCTCGCCAGCGCCGCCGGGTCGCCGCGGACGCGTAGCGTCTTCAGCCGGGCCGTGCCGCCGGCGGCGACCGAGACGGCCGATCGCGGCACTCCCAGCGCCTTGGCGACCAGCCGTTCGAGCGCTTGATTGGCGGCGCCGTTTTCCGGCACGGCGCGGACGCGCGCCTTCAGGTAGCTTCGCCCGTCTGCCGAGATCTCGATGCCTTCGAGCCTGTCCATCGCCGCTTTCGGCGTCAGCCGGACGAACAGGTCGATGCCGTCGTTACGCGGGTGAAACGGTCCGGTCATGGATCCGCCGTCAGACGACCAGCGGCGCCACCGTGGTGAGCAGGAATTGCCGCAGGAAGAACAGGATCAAAAGCAGGATGATCGGCGAAATATCGATGCCGCCGAGATCGGGCAGGAAGCGGCGGATCGGCCGCAGCGCCGGCTCGGTCAGCCGGAACAGCATGTTGCTGACGCTATCGACGAACTGGTTGCGCGAGTTGACGACGTTGAAGGCGTAGAGCCAGGAGAAAATCGCCGAAGCGATGATGATCCACCAATAAATGTCAAGCGCCAGGACAATGGTCTGAATGAGGGCTATCATGCCGGTCTCCGATTGTTGCCGACATGTAGCCATTGCGGGCGAAGGCGGCAAGAGCCAGCTTCCACAGCACGCCCGGCCGGTGACTGGCCGTGCGGTTTTGGACAAAACGCCGTCTTGACAGGAAACCGCAGCGCCCGATAAATGCGCCCATTCCGCTGGACGGGGCTGTAGCTCAGCTGGGAGAGCGCGTCGTTCGCAATGACGAGGTCAGGAGTTCGATCCTCCTCAGCTCCACCAGCGGAAATTTATCGAGTAAAATCAAGAAGATAGATGTCCCGGCGCACCCCGAACGCGCACTGGCGGGCTTTGAGCTTGGGGCTTTAAACCTGGCCATCAAGCCATTCCCTCAGATCGGGATCCTCGTGACCTTCAGGGATTGGCGGTCTCGTTCTGACGTACCAGATCACGCCAAATCCAACTGCCGCCCACGCGCCAGCAACCACGAATGTGATGATGTCCGTCACTTCAAACCCCTAAGCCCAGCCCACATTTAGCTCGACCGAAATCGCCCCACAAGAGCTAAATCAGGTCGTTGCCGGAGTGGGCTGGCGCCCCGTCTGGGCCCGTCTGGGGGAGTCATGCCGTTGTCAGATGCCCAAATCAGCCGCATCTTTGCAGCGGCCGAACGCCAATCTGCATTTTCTCACATGGCATGGTCGGCGCCTCGCAGGCTCGCTCGCCGCATCGACAATGGCCTCGACATCGCTTCGAGCGCATGGTTGATCTGCTGACGTCCATATCTGTGAAAATTGGAAACCTTGTTCCGGGAGGAGGAATGGAGGTTCGGTTGGAAGGCAAGGTGGTGCTGGTCACCGGTGCGACGCAAGGCATTGGCAGGGCGATCGCCGAGGCGCTGGTGCGTTCTGGTGCCGGCGGCCTGCTGGTCACCGGCCGCGAGCCCATGCGTGGCAGCGAAGTGGCGACGTCGCTCTCCCAGGCCGGCACGCCAACCGCATTCGTCGCCGCCGATCTGGCAGATACCACGGCGCCGGCGCGGCTGATTGACGAATGTATCAGTCGCTTCGGACGTATCGATGCCTTGGTCAACGCCGCCGGCCTGACCAACCGCGCCTCATTCCTCGATGCCGATTTTGACGACTGGGCGGCGCTGTTCGCCGTCAATGCGCGGGCGCCGTTCTTTCTGATGCAGGCGGCCATCAGGCAGATGCGCAAGCAAGGTCAGGGCGGCGCCATCGTCAACATCCTGTCGATCAACGCGCATTGCGGCTCGCCCGAACTCGCCGTCTATTCGGCCACCAAGGGCGCACTCGCGACGCTGACCCGCAACGCCGCCAACGCGCACCGTTTCGACCGCATCCGAGTCAACGGTATCAATGTCGGCTGGACCGACACGCCGGCCGAACGCATCATGCAGGCCGAGACGCTGGGGCATGGTCCGGGCTGGATCGACGCCGCCAATGCATCGCAGCCTTTCGGGCGCCTGCTGGCGACCGACGAGGTGGCCAACCTCGCCGTCTTCCTGCTCTCCGACGCCTCCGGGCCGATGACCGGCGCGCTGATCGACCAGGAGCAATGGGTCGTCGGGGCGAACCGGTGACGGCTTTCACATCGCCCGAAACGCCAGGTCCGGCACTGCTTAGCCGGCTTCCCGCCTTGCAAAAGCCGTCCTGCGACCGGACGGCCGCTGGCCGCCGGGCATCGCCCAGATCGGCGTCGGCGTCTTCCGCCGCTGCTTTGCCGGCGGCGCGGGAATGGCCTGGCGGACCGGATCGCCGCCAATGATGATTTCCCACGATGGCTTGCTCTGCGACGATCCGATGGCGTTCGTCAGACAGGTTTTCGCATTGCCGGCGGCCACACGGTTGAAGCGGCCCGCACAATCGGCATAGTAGGCCGGTCGTGAACCACGGGAGGGCCACATGAAGCTCGGACTGCTCACCGCACCGTTTGCCGACACCCCGCTTGGCGAGGTCGCCGACTGGGCAAGTTCTGCCGGCTTCGAGGCGCTCGAGATCGCCTGCTGGCCGAAATCCCCGGGTGCGGCCCGGCGCTATGCCGGCACCAGCCATGTCGACGCCGCCTCGACCTCGGCCTCGCAGGCCAAGGAAATCACCGCAGCACTGGCGGAAGAGAACCTGTCGATCTCCGGCCTCGGCTTTTATCCCAATCCGCTGCATCCCGATGCCGCCCACCGCAAGGCCGTCATCGATCATTTGAAGAAGCTGATCGTGCTGGCAAGCCATATGGGCGTGCCTGTCGTCAACACCTTCTGCGGCGGCGACGCTGCAAAAACCATCGACGCCAACTGGCAAGAGGCAATCAAGGTCTGGCCCGCTATCATCGCCCATGCGCGCGACAACGGCGTCAAGCTGGCCTTTGAGAACTGCCCGATGATCTTCAGCTATGACGAATGGCCGGGCGGCCACAACATCGCCTATTCGCCCCATATCTGGCGCCGCATCCTCGAGGCGTGGGGCGGCGACGTCGGCATGAATTTCGACCCGTCGCACCTGGTCTGGCAGATGGTCGACCAGGCCCGCTTCATCAGGGAATTCGGCCCGTACATGCTGCATGTCCATGCCAAGGACCTGATGATCGATCATGATGGACTTTACGAGCGCGGCATCCTCTCGGCCGGCATGGGCTGGCAGGTGCCATGCATGCCGGGGCTTGGCGATGTCGACTGGAATGTGATCTTCTCCGGCCTCTACCGCGCCGGCTACGACGGACCGATCATCATCGAGCACGAGGACCGGCGATTTGAGGGGAGCGACGACGAGGTCAAGCGCGGCTTTCTGCTCGCCCGCGACGTGCTGCGCCCCTTCGTGAAATGAGCCCCATTTTCGAACTGAACTGAAAACCCCCTTTTTCGTACTGAACTGAAAACAATGTGGAGGAAGACTGAAATGACAAATTTTTTGGCAATGGTCCCGCTGCTTGCCGGCGCGGCGTTTCTGGCTTCGGTGGGCGTCTCGTCGGCTGAAGCCAAATACACGATCGGCGTCTCCAACACGGTGCAGGGCAATGGCTGGCGCGAGGAGATGATCTGCGCCATCAAGGCGCAGGCGCTTGCCTCCGGCGAGGTCACCAAGCTCAACATCGCCCATCGCAACACCGACGCCGCCGGCCAGCTCGAGGACATCCGCAACCTGATCAGCGCCAAGGTCAACGCCATCGTCGTCAACCCGGCCGATCCGGCCGGCATCAAGTCAGCGCTCGAGGAAGCCACCAAGGCCGGCATCGTCGTCGTCGCCGTCGACCAGGCGGTCACCGAGCCTTCGGCCTACATCATCTCCAACAACCAGGAACAGTACGCCTATCTCGGCGCCAAATGGCTGTTCCAGCAGATCGGCGGCAAGGGCGACGTCGTCTATATGCGTGGCGCCGCCGGCGCCTCGGCCGACAGCGACCGCGACAAGGGTTTTAAGAAGGCGCTTGCCGAATTCCCCGACGTCAAGGTCGTGCACGAGGTCTTCACCGGCTGGCAGCAGGATCAGGGCAAGCAGCAGATCCTCGATTTCATCGCCACCGGTTCGCCGTTCAACGGCATCTGGACCTCGGGCATCGACAATGTGATCGTCGACGCGCTGGTCGAGTCGCAGACGCCGCTGGTGCCGGTGGTCGGCGCCGACAATGCCGGCTTCGTCGGCCAGCTGAATTCGGTCGAAGGCCTCGTCGGCGCGGCGGTGACAAATCCCGGCTCGATCGGCGGCGCCGGCGTGACCTTGGCGCTTCAGATCCTGAACGGCAAGAAGCCGGCGGAGCAGACCGTGCTGGTCGAGCCGCAGCTGTGGGAGAACGCCACCGCGGAGGGCAAGGCCAAGCTGAAAAGCGTCGCCGATCCATCACTAAGCCCGGAATGGCCGGTCTCGATCTCCATCCCGGAGTGGACCACCTACACCAAGGAGCAGATCATCGCCTGCAAGGGCCCGGGCGAGTAATTCGCTGGCTTGAGTTGACTGGCGCTCTACGGCGCCCCCCTCTGTCCTGCCGGACATCTCCCCCACGAGGGGGGAGATTGGCTGTCACCTCGGCTTTCGCCAATTTTCAAGGTTGCAAGACGAGGGCCAGCGCCACAATTGCCCATTCTCCCCCCTTGAGGGGGAGATGTCCGGCAGGACAGAGGGGGGCGCCGTAGAGCGCCAGCAATAGAGTTTCGGGAACGAGAGCATCGCGATTTGACCGCCAACCCCCTCCTGGACGCCACCGGCATCGTGAAGACCTACGGCGCCGTGGTGGCGTTGCGGAACGCGTCGCTGTCGGTTCTGCCGGGCGAGGTACACGCCCTGATGGGCGCCAATGGCGCCGGCAAATCGACGCTGGTCAAAATCCTGACCGGCGCCATCCGCGCCGATGCCGGGCATATCCTGATCCGCGGCGAGACGCGCGACGTGCGCTCGCCCGCCGATGCGCGCCGCGCCGGCCTGCTTCCCGTCTACCAGGAACCGTCGCTGATCCCCGATCTCGACGTCGCCTCCAACCTTCGCCTGACCGGCACGCCGGTCGAGCCGTTCCGCGCCTGGGTGCGCGAACTCGGCATTCCCGACCTCGACATACGCGACGTCGCGCGCGACATCCCGCTTGCCGTGCTGCGTGTGCTCGATCTGGCGCGCGCGCTGGCGGTCGAGCCCGACGTTCTGCTGCTCGACGAGATGACCGCAGCATTGCCGGCAAACCTTGCCGAAAAAGTGCTTGAGGTCGTTCGACGCCAGGGCGACAGCGGCCGTTCGGTGATCTTCATTTCCCACCGTTTTGTCGAGATATCGGCGCTTTGCGACCGTGCCACTGTGCTTCGCGACGGCGAGACCGTCGGCGTCGTCGACATCGAGCCGGGCGTCGAGGAGCGCATCGTCGAGATGATGCTCGGCGCAAAGATCGAGAAAACGCGAGTGGCGTCGCGCCAGGCGAGCCAGCCCGCTTCGCCTGGGGATAGCCGTCCGCGCCTTGGCGTGGCGAACCTTCGTGTCGGCACCAAGCTCAACGACGTCTCGTTCGACCTGGCGAACGGCGAGGTCGCGGGCGTGGTCGCGCTTGAGGGGCAAGGACAGGACGAGCTATTTGCCGCGCTCGCCGGCTCCATCCGGCCGTCCGGCGGCACCATCGAAGTCGACGGACAGCCGGTGAAATTCGCACATCCGGCGGATGCGATCCGCGCCGGCATCGCCTATGTGCCCGGCGACCGCACCGAAGCGCTGACCATGCAGCGCTCGGTGCGCGAAAACATCGCGCTCCCGTTCAGCGCCGCCTTGCGCAACTGGGGACCGATCAACATGGCGCAGGAACGCTCAAGGGTTGTCAATGCGATCGAGCGTCTGCAGATCGACACGCGCGCCCAGCGCGAGGTGCAGCGCCTGTCCGGCGGCAACCAGCAGAAGGTGACGATCGCCCGCTGGATCGCCGCTCAAGCACAGACCATACTCTGCTTCGACCCGACGCGCGGCATCGATGTCGGCACCAAGCAGGAGATTTATAAGCTGCTGCGCGAACTCGCCGACCAGGGCAAGTCGGTGCTGTTCTATACATCCGAGCTCGAGGAGGTGCAGCGTGTCTGCGATCGCGTCATCGTCATCTTTGGGGGACGCGTCGTCGATGTCTTCCCCGTCGAACTCGCCGACGAGCCGGCACTGATGCGCGCCGCCTATGGCTTGCCGCGCGGCGCCAAGGTGGACGTCGGCATTCTTGCCGATATCCACTCGAGCCCGGTGGCGAAACCTTGACCCGCCTCGTCCGCCGTCAGGGCTGGGTCGCCGGTCTGCTTGTCCTGTTCGTGGTCCTGCTGGTGATCACCAGGCTCATCCAGCCGGGCTATGGCAGCGGCGATTTCGGCTCGCTGGTGCGCGCGGTGCTGCCTTACGCCTTTGCCGTGGCCGCCCAGACGATTGTCGTCATCGCCGGCGGCATCGATCTTTCCGTCGGCGCCATGATGGCGCTGACCAGCGTCACCGCCGCCTCGATGATGGACGGCGCCAGCGAGGAATACGCGCTTTTTGTCGTTCCGTTCGTGCTGGCGATGGGGCTGGTGCTGGGCGCCGTCAACGGCATGCTGATCGTCGTCACTCGCGTGCCCGATATCGTCGTCACGCTGGCCACCCTGTTCGTCCTGCAGGGCGCGGCGCTGTTGGTCCTCGGTGCGCCCGGCGGCGCGGTGGCCGAATGGCTAAGGGCGACCATCGTCGGCACCGTCTCGATCCCGGGCTTGCCAGAAATCTCTGCCTGGATACCGAAGGCGCTGGTGCTTCTTGTCGTCTGCCTTTGCATCATCTGGATACCGCTCAAGCGCTCAAAACTCGGCCTGTCGATCTACGCCATCGGCAGCAGCGAGCTCGCGGCGTTTCGCAGCGGCGTGCCGGTCGCGCGCACCAGGATCATCGCCTATTCCCTGTCGGGGCTTTTCGCTGCCATGGGCGGGCTTGCCCTGACCATGAGCACAGGCATCGGCGCCCCCATTCCCGGCCCCTATCTTCTCGCCAGCGTGGCGGCGGTCGTGCTCGGCGGCGTAGCACTTGGCGGCGGCAAGGGCGGCCTGCTAGGCCCGATCGTCGCGGTCTTCGTGCTGCGGCTGGTGCGCACCGACCTGACGCTGCTCGCCATCGACCCCAATGTCACCGCAATCATCGAGGGCGCGATCATGGTCGCCGTCGTCATGTTCGGCGCCTTCATCACCATGCGGAGCCGGCAATCATGAGCAATGGCGTGACAGTGGTTTATGGAGTCGGCGCTCCACGGCACCCCCCTCTGTCCTGCCCTCTTTGCCACCACTTGGCGTCTCCCCCACGTGGGGGGAGATTGGACGGCGCGACGGTTTTCGCCAATTGTCGGCGTTCCAAGAATAAGCGAGGCGCCGAAGCTGCCAATCTCCCCACCCGTGGGGGAGATGTCCGGCAGGACAGAGGGGGGTGCCGTAGAGCGTCATCCTCTCCCGGCATCGCGCAAAACCAATCGCGAGCAATCCCATGAGCATAACCGCGATCCAACCTACCCCCTTCGGCCGCCGGCTCAAGCGTTTCATGGCCGACCGGCCGCTGATTCCCCTGATCATCCTGCTCGTCATCCTGGTGGTGGTCCTGCAGATCCTGCGCCCCGGCATCGTCAACGAGCGCTGGCTCGCCAACACGGTCAAGTTCGCCATACCGCTGGCGATTCTGGCCGGCTGCCAGACCATGACCATGCTGACCGGCGGCATCGATCTGTCGGTCGGAACCGTGGCGACGATGAGCGCCTTCATCATGGCGACGCAGGTCGTCAATCATGACCCGGCGGTGGCGATTCTCATCGCATTGGTGCCGGCGGTGTTGATCGGCCTGGTCAACGGCATCGGCGTCGGCGTCTTTCGCGTGCACCCGCTGATCATGACGCTCGGCACCAGCCTGATCGGCACCGGCTGCCTGCAGGTCTACCAGCGCACCGTCATCGCTTCGGGCGCCAAGATTCCGCCCTTCCTGGCCTGGCTCGGCACCGGCCTCACCTATGGCGTGCCCAACGCGCTGCTGCTGTTCGTGCCCATCGCCGTCGTCATCGTCTTCACCTTGAACCGCACCGGCTTTGGCCGCCTGCTTTACGCAGTCGGCGACAATGAAGGGGCGGCACGCCTGTCCGGCGTCCGCTACTGGCAGGTCATAACAGCCCTCTACATGATCTCGAGCGTGCTCGCCGGCATTACCGGGCTGCTCTATATCGGCCTGATCAAGGCGCCGTCGCTGTCGCTGGCCGAACCGCTGGTGCTGCCCTCGGTGGCAGCCGCGGTGATCGGCGGAACCTCGATCTTCGGCGGCCGCGGCGGCTACACCGGCACCATCATCGGAGCCCTGATCCTCACCGTGCTGACGACGCTGCTGACCATCCTGCAGATGCCAGAAGGCGCGCGGCGGATACTGTTCGGGCTGATCGTGCTGTTTGTGACGGCGGCTTATCTGCGGATTATTGAGGATCGGTAGCGGAGGATTGACGCGAGCAGCTGCTTTGACCCGAAGCAGACTCTCGCAAACGGAGCCGTGCATGACAGCTTTGCGCCCCGATGTCGGGCATTGTGATCAGAATTGCCGCTTCCTGAGAGCCGACATCCCAAGCGACCACGCTGAGGGTCGTGGTTGCCGGGAGCAGTCATTCGGTGGAAGCTGGATAAATGTCCGCTTTGCGCCGCCAATTACGGACTTCCGCTGACGCCGGCCCGCTGTCAGGACGACCTGCTCGTGGGCGGTGGCGTAGAAGGAACCAACACCTTCCGGTTTTCCGCCACGGCCGGAGAGGGCGATTTCCCTACGCTTGCGGATTTGGTGGCGCGCTTCGATGGCGCCGCGCTCGACACGAATAATGATTTCGGGTCCGGGGCGACGCGGGGTGACCGGGAGCGTGGAGATCACGCTGGCGGGATCGCGTTGCTCGGCGCCGATGACCTTTTCATCATCACGTGACCGACGCCCGCGCCCATCTGTTGCACGTTGCGGCTGGCAGGCGCAAAATGGCGGCGACATGGCGAGCCAAGGGCGCGCAGCCGCCACTCGAGCTTCGGAGACAGACCATGGACTGGACCAAGGGACGCGGCCGGCAGATCCTGATTGCGGGTGCGGTGGGGGCCTTCGCCCTCCTGCTCGGCATGGAGGCGGTGAGGGAGGATGAGGTGGTGACCCTCACCGAGCTGTTGACGGAAGCGGCGGGCATTGCACTTCTCGTAGGCTGCTCGGCCTGCGTTGCGCTCCTGTCCTCGCGCCTGCGGGAGCAGGAAGCGGAAAGCTTCGACATGCGCGATGAGATTGCGCGAATCCGTGAGCGCGACACGCAGTGGCGGGCCGGCCTGGATGACCATTTCCAGGAACTCGGCGCCGCCATCCAGCGCCAGTTTGCGGCTTGGGGTTGCACCCAGGCGGAGCAGGAGGTCGGGCTCCTGCTGCTCAAGGGCTTCAGCCACAAGGAGATCGCGCGAATCCGGGGAGCAAGTGAAGCGACCATTCGCCAGCAAGCGACTGCGCTCTACCACAAGGCTGAGCTCTCGGGCCGAGCGGCGCTCTCTGCCTATTTCCTCGAGGAGTTGCTTCTGCCGCCGGTGCCGTCGAACTCCTTGGGGGATCGCAACGGCCTTGCTCGTCCCGAGATGTCGAGCCGGCCAGCCGCATCGCGCCGGGCGTAGCGCGAAGCTAGCTCCAGGGTCACGGCCGTGCGCTTTCTTGCCTCAGTTCTCACCGGCCTGGGGTTGCTTGTATTCTCAACTCCAGTACTGGCCGAAGATCCAGTAGCGGAGCTGGTCGAGGGCTGCGCGGCGCCCTGTGTCAGTTACGAACTATCTACGGAACTTCAAAACGACTGGATTTTTGCGGCCGATCCGTCATTCCTGACGTCCGACGTGCTTCAACCGACACTCACAGCCGATTTGCTTTTCGCGCCGACGGACTATCTGCAACTGGAGACTTCCATCATCACCGAGCCGGTGATGGACTCGGCGCCCGGCGAGAATACGGTTCTTGAAGGAATTGGCACCTACGTAGCCGAACTGTATACCGTGATCGAGGCAGGTCCCGCTACCACGCGGGCCGGAAAATTCGATACGATCTTCAGTCTCGCCAGCGAAGTCGCGCCAGGGATCAATGCCACGGAACTGGTGTCGGATTTCGACGCCGACGAACGTCTAGGCGGCGAAATTGTCCTCCGCTTCGAAAACCTCGGGTTGAACCATGCTTTGGCAGCGACTGCATTCACAACCGATCGCACGATCCTCAGCGAGTCGCTCTTTACCAACCGGGGCCGGGCCAGCCTGTCGGATGGCGGCGCGGGCAACACAAAGGGCGTGTCGTCGTTCTCGGTAACTCTTGATGGCTGCGAAGGTTCGGAAACAGCCGATTGCTATTTGGACGGCGAATTTGGCTACAGGTTCGGCTTTCGGTATCAGAGGGCTGGGCATCCTACCGAGGAGGACATCGAAGACGACGTTAAGCTTGGTGACGAACTTGCCTACCTCGCCGCCGCGACCAAGAGTTTCGAACTGGACGAAATGACGCTCAGGCTGCTGGGCGAAATGTCCTATCTTCGGCATTTTGACGGCCGCCAGGACGATGCCCTGGTCGTCACGGGCTCCGCCGCGCTCGACGTAGACTCCTTAACCTATATCGCGACCTACACGGAGCAGACGAACCTGGTCGCCGGAGGTCCGGATATCCGCGATTACCTAGCTGATTTCGAGGTCATATATTCGTCCGACGACAATACGCCGTTCGTTGGATCAAAATGGCAACTCGCCGCCGCCTATACGTTCGCGCGGAATGCGGATCACGAAAACGCTCACATTCTCAGCGTGCGTGCGGTGTTCGATTTCAACGGAGGTGTGGAGTTCGGCAGGTAGACTGCCGCACGTCGGCACGGAGATAAGGGCCCCAATTGCGTTCACGCATGATGGCCAAGGCGTCCCTTGAAGAAGCCCGTGAACACCAAAATTGCCCTCCCTCGTTTTGGTCCGCCGCCGGCCAGCTTCAAGGCTTCACGCCCTCAGATACTCGACTGCAGTCCGTGACCGGGAAAAGCTGTCATGCTAACTGCCGCCGGCAGGGCACTCACATCCGTAGGATGTGCCGTCTAGGGCTTTGAAAGGCTGAGTCTTTTTACCCGTCACGCGTGCAGGATTCCCTTGAGGCGGGAGCCAAGCCATGCTGGGGACTGCGGCGAGCGTCCGGCCGCGGACGCGCCCGCGACGCGATCCACCTCGGAGGACATTCCCATGGCCATTTTACCCGACTTCGCCGCCGCCACGTTCGGCACTTCCACGAATATCGACAACACGTTCTTCCCGCTGCCCGGAGGCACCATCAATAGCTACGGCGCCGCGCTTATCGATCCCGAGACCGGCGAGGAGGAGACGGAGCGCAACGATCACTTCGCCACGTTCGAGACGAAGATCATCGAGGGCGTCGAGACGGTCGTCGTCCGCGATACGGCCTATGCCGACGGCGTTCTCGTCGAGGACACGCTCGACTGGTACGCGCAGGCCGATGACGGCAATGTCTGGTATCTGGGCGAGATCGCGACGAACTACAACTACAACGACGAGGGCGAGTTCATCAGGACCGACTTCGGCGGATCGTGGGAGGCAGGCGTCGACGGCGCCGCGCCGGGCTGGATCATGCGCGCAGCACCGATGCCGGGCGACAGCTATTTTCAGGAATTCTACGCCGGAGTGGCGGAGGATGAAGGCGAGGTGATCGCGACCGGCCTCACCGTCGAGACCGACTTCGGCTCTTTTGACGGTGTCGTCAAGATCCTCGACACTTCCGGCCTGGAGCCCGGCGTGGGCGCCTACAAGTACTTCGCGCCCGGCATCGGCCTGGTGTTGGAGGAGGAGGTGGTGCTCTCGGAGGATGAGCCTGAGCTCGTCATCGAGATCAAGAACAGGCGTGAGGTCGACGTTTCCGCCCCCGTCGATCCGACGGAGCTCGCCTTCGCGGGAGACGGCGCTGCCAAGACCATCACCTTCATCAGCGAGGACGCGAGCACCAACGGCGCGATCGGCGCCTATACTTTCGACACCGCGACGGGCGAAATTGGCGAGGCGCGCATCCTCTTCGCCGACACCGAGGACGTGAAGGCGGGCGCCCAGGCGACGATGGCAGTCGCGGCCGGGCAGTCGCTCGGCCTGTTCCTCATCCCGGATGTCGAGGAACTCGGCCTCGAGCTCGAGAACTACGCAGACGGCGGCCTCTTCTTCCGCGACTTCACCTCGGGCGATGTCGCCGACGTTTACGACGGCGACGACGCGACGACCTACACGCCTGGCCCGGCCACCATCTACGACCGGGTGGCGCCGGTCGTCACCGATGCCGACGGCAACCTGCTGCCGATCCGGGCATTCCACTCGGTCGGCAACCGCGACGGCTTCAATTTCCTGAACCCCGTGGCTGGCGAGAACGCCCTTGCAAGCGATATCGACGACGGCCTCGCCGGGGTCGAGGTGGTGAGCTTCGAGGATGGCCTGGCCAGCACCGAGGACTTCGACGGCGACTTCGACGATGCTTTCGTTGCCGTCAGCGATGCGCCGCTCAGCGGCGAGACAGTCAAGGCCTTGGTCGAGGCGACTGGCATCAGCCGCCTGGTCGGCACTGACGGCCAGGATCGGCTCGTCGGAACGGACGAGGACGATCAGCTCATCGCGCTCGACGGCAACGACGTGATCCGTGGTAGCGGCGGTGACGACCAGTTCGAGGCCGGCGACGGCAACGATCGTGCATATGGCGGCGCCGGCGATGACGAGATCTCCGGCGAGGAGGGGCACGACCGGCTGTTCGGCGACGAGGGCGACGACGAGATCGATGGCGACGAGGGTCGCGACAGCATTCAGGGCGGTGCGGGCGATGACGAACTCGCGGGTGGCGAGGGTAACGACCGGCTCTGCGGCGGCGATGGCTTCGACGAGATCAAGGGCGGTGAAGGCGATGACCGGCTCCGGGCCGGCGGCGACGGCGCGCGGATGTCCGGCGGCGCGGACGACGACACCCTCTTTGGCGAGGCCGGCGCCGAGGACGTCTTTGTCTTCGACCTGATACCTTTCGGCAGTGACCTGATCCGGGGCTTCGAGAACGGCGCCGATCGCATCGAGATCGCGACCTATACGGGCGTCGAGAGCTTCGAGGACGTCGCCGTCACGCAGGACGGACATTCGACCGTGCTGAGCTTCGCGGAGGGAACCGTAGAGATCGCCAATTTCGACTCCGCGCTGATCAATGCCTCCGATTTCTTCTTCGTCTGACGCGCGGGCGGGGCGCGGTCTCCCTGGCCGCGCCCTTGCCCCATCGGCTGGAAGGAGTCACCCGCAAGCGCTACAAGCGCAGCACGGCTCGTGAAGTTCTGATCAATAATAAGGAATAGGGCCGCATGGGCCGGCGCCGCTTGCTCCGCGGTCATTGGCCCTAAACTTGCGGCGCCTCTCCCGAAAATGAACCGGATGCTTGGCGCGAGCGCCAAAAAAGCCTCTGTCAAAGGAACCATGATGTCCGCTTCAATTGCCCCGCAACCTTTCAATCAGCGAAAGAGACTTCTTGTCGTCCAGGGCTTGAGCATCGCGGCGATCGGATCGCTGTTGTTCTCTCGACCAGGCTGGGACGAAGCATCGACCCTTCATGAACTTATCGAGATGACAGGCTTTGTCCTGATCCTCGTCTGCATATTCGGAAGATTGTGGAGCATCCTATATGTCGGGGGCCGGAAGAACACCGAGTTGGCGGTAAACGGGCCATACTCGATCACTCGCAATCCCCTGTATCTGTTTTCGATGATTGGAGCATTCGGCATCGGCCTCATGTTCGGGTCGATCATCGTTGCCGTCGTTCTCGGAGTGTGCACCTACGCGGTTTTCGGGATGACCGCCAGAAAGGAAGAGGCGTTTCTTCTGGGAAAGTTTGGCCCGAAATACGAGGCGTATGCGGCCAGAACACCACGGTTCTGGCCCAAACTATGGCTTTATCACGACGAGCATCAGCACACGTTCTCCACGAAAGCGCTAAGAAGCACATTCTTCGATGCTCTCTATTTTCTCGCGGTCTTTCCAGCCATCGAAGGCATCGAATACCTCCAGGTGATCGGTTATCTGCCAACCTATTTCTGGCTATTCTAATCCCAAGGTCGAGGCAATCCGCCGTCGCCAACTTGCCTACCATTTAGCCTTTGTAACCCACTAGAACCGCGCCTGTGCGATCAATATAACACCTACCCAATTCGACAACGACGAGTGCTCCTTGAGGAATGTCACTCCGAACATCGCCACGAGCACGACGCTCAGTTTGTCGATAGGGGCAACGCGTGCCGCATCTCCCAATTGAAGCGCACGGAAATAGCAAATCCACGACGCACCTGCAGCGGCGCTTTGCTGATTTTTGAGCGACGTCAGCTTTCGCCCAAACTGCATCAGCCCTCACACAGCCAAGCTCCCCTGCGCCACCTCCTCCGCATTAGGATCCCCCGGCGCCGTCGCCCAGGCCAATTCCACCAGCGTCACTGTCCGCCTCCCGACCCCGTCAAGCTGGCATACGATCAGCCCCTGCTCCTCGATATAGGTCAGCAGGCGCCGGGCGCGGCGCAGCGAGTGCGAACCATAGGCGCGGGCCATCGCCGCGTCGCTGGGGCAGGGCCAGCCTTCCTTGGCCGCGCGGGCGATCATCATGAACACACCTTGCATATCCTCGGGCAGCAGCGAGGCGCAGGTCGTCCCCAGGAGGGGATAGCTAAGCGGTCGGCCGGAAATAGCCGATGCCGCGCTTGCCTTGCCGCGAAACATGCCGTCCGTCAGGCCCCTTAACAGCGTTAATCATCGCGCACGTTCCCCCTAATCAGCGCGAAAATCAGCGTGGAGCGATCTCTGCGACGAGATCGTTCGTCGTCCTGACCCCAGCCATGAAGCCGGCGGCATTGAATTCGTTCATGACGAAGAAAGCGCCGACGCCGCGTGTCGGTGCAATCGCAACATAGAGAAACATCCCTTGCAGGCCGCCGCTCTTCTGGAGGATGAGCGGGCGATGCTCGTTGGGGAGCATGATGACCCATCCGAGACCCATGGCGTCCATCGGGCCGCCGTCATCCAGCCCCACCACCGACGCGAGCCCGTCCCGGTACAAAAAAGCCGCGTGGTTCACGAGGCGGAACTCGGCGTCGGCCGCGGAAGGCTTGTTGTCGACATGCCAGTTCATCCAGCGCAGCAGGTCGTTCGCGGTCGAGTACAATCCACCGGCGCACTCCATGGCCGTGCTCGTCGACACGATGGGCATGGCGCTGCCGTCGAAGTTATGGCCCTGCATCAGGCGCGGCTCGTCCTCCGGTCTTGGGTTGAAAACCGTGTCTTTCATGCCGAGGGGATCGAGGACACGCTCCCGAAGGACCTCGGCATAAGGCTTTCCCGAGACATTCGCGAGCGCCGCTCCGAGGAGGTCGTATCCGAAGTTCGAATAGCGAACGGCGGTGCCCGGCGCGAACAGCAGCGGATTGTCCTTGAGAGCGGCAATCTGCGCCTCTTTGGTGTTCGTAGAGAAGGGGTCGGAGGGGGGCGCCTCGGCCACTGGCACCTCCCGCGGAAGGCCGGAAGCTTGCGCGACGAGATCGATCAGGCGGAGGGCGCGGCCATCCTTCTCAGGGAGTGTGACGTCCCAGCCAAGGCGATCCTGCAGCCGGTCGGTGAGTTGTACCTTGCCGTCGATCGCCAGCGAGGAAAGCACACTCCCGCAGAACACTTTGCTCACGGACGCGATGCGGAACATTGTGTCGCCGTCGGGCACTTTTTCACTCCCGTCGGCAATCTTGCCGAAACCGGCCAAGGCCGTCTCGCCGTTGCGCACGACGCCGAAGATCAGGCCAGGCACCTTGGTGGAGAGATACAGGATCGTACCGTTGAACTGCACCGCTTCCGTCAGCAGCTTGTCCTCGGCATGTCCATAAGAGGGAACGGCTGCGATTGCCGTCAAAGCGATGGCCATAAGTCGGCGCGATGGAGACAAACGCATTGCCAACTCCTTTGATAAAGCTGCAGAGTAAAAACTTCGGAAAAAGGGCCGCCGCGTAGTATCTTACCATCTCTCCAGAAGCAGGAGATGTCAACAGAATGAACCGAAGAGGGTAATCGGCGGCGATAGCGTAGTTTCGGCGTATTTGCGCTACAGTCCTGCCGTATTTCTTGTCCTTCGACAGTTGATCGGGGCTGATCTTTAAAAGACTCGCCGCTGTACCTGCCGCTTAGTCATACATCGCCTTGATGCGTGGCATTCCCCTTGCGCGCTCGGCCGCCGCCTCACACAGCCAAACTGCCCTGCTCCGCCTCCTCGGCGTTGGGGTCGCCCGGTGCCGTTGCCCAGGCCAGTTCGACGAGCGTCACGACCCGCCGGCCGAGACCGTCAAGCTGGCAGACGATGAGGCCCTGCTCCTCGATATAGGTCAGCAGGCGCCGGGCGCGGCGTAGCGAGTGCGAGCCGTAGGCGCGGGCGATCGCCGCGTCGCTCGGGCAGGGCCAGCCCTCTTTCGCCGCGCGGGCGATCATCATGAACACGCCCTGCATATCCTCGGGCAGCAGGGAGGCGCGCGCCGAGACATCCTGCCACGCGTCATCGCCGGCCATGTCGGAGCCGAGGCCGGCGCGGGCGCGCGTCAGCATGCGGCGGAAGGCGGGCAGGTCCGGCACGACCGAGGCGAGACCTTCTATGCGGCAGCGGACCACGAATTCCTGATAGAGCACGCCGATGACACGGAACCCCGCGTCGGGCTGCGCCAGCACGGCGCGCAGGACACGGTCCACCCGCTCACGCCGTTCCGCCAAATCCTCGGCGCTGATCGGCGGCGCCGCCGCTTCGGGGCGGATTTCGAGCGCCGCCGACTTTGCCGCCATCAGCTGATCGAGCAGGTCCGGCGACGACCGGCGCTGCGGCCGAACAGTTTCCGGCGGCGGGGCTGCCAGGATGATCGCGCGTGCGTCCTCAAGCGCGGCTTCCGGCAGCGGCATCAGCCGCGGGGTGCCGTTGCGCGGACTTGTGTCGGTCGGGCCGATGCGCAAGCCCAGCGGACGGCGCGACAGCGCCGGGCCGAGCGCCATGAATTGCCCACGCTCCAAGTCGCGAAACGCCTCCGCCTGCCGCCGCTCCATGCCCAAAAGGTCGGCGGCGCGCGCCATGTCGATATCGAGAAAGGTCCGGCCCATGAGGAAATTGGAAGCCTCGGCGGCGACGTTCTTCGCAAGCTTGGCCAGCCGCTGGGTGGCGATGATGCCGGCCAGCCCGCGTTTGCGGCCACGGCACATCAAATTGGTCATGGCGCCGAGCGAGAGTTTGCGCGCCTCGTCGGAAACCTCGCCGGCCACTGCCGGCGCGAATAGCTGCGCCTCGTCGACCACCACCAGCATCGGGTACCAGTGGTCGCGGGCGACCTCGAACAGCCCGCCGAGAAAGGCGGCGGCGCGGCGCATCTGGTTCTCGGCGTCGAGCCCCTCGAGATTGAGCACCGTGGAGACGCGGTGGATGCGCGCCCGCTCGCCGGCGCTCTGCAGGCCGCGCTCGGTATGCTCCTCGGCATCGATGACCAAATGGCCGAACCGGTCGCCCAGCGAGACGAAATCGCCTTCGGGGTCGATGATGGTCTGCTGCACCCAGGGCGCACTCTGCTCCAGCAGCCGGCGCAGCAGATGCGATTTGCCGGAGCCCGAATTGCCCTGCACCAAAAGGCGCGTCGCCAGCAGCTCCTCAAGATCCAGTGCCGCCGGGGCGCCCGCCGTCGTGTGGCCCATCTCGATCGCAACGGTCATGTCTCGACTCTCCTTGAGGAGAGGGCTTATCAACCGCATCACAGCCCGTCGAGCGCCGATGGCCGGGGGCACGGCGTTGCGCACAACTGGACGCTGGGCGCGGCGTCAGTTCGCTGACGTAAGCATCACGGGCGCGAGAGGCTGGCGCCTGATCAGGATGATTGCCGAGAAAGCCAGTATGCCGAGCATGCCGACCGCAGCGGTCAACCAGAGCGATGGTTGGACGCCGATGCCTGCCATCGCCATGGCTAGGGCAAACGGCGCAAGCGCTGAAGAAAACTGACGCGCGGCCGTCACCCAGCCGAGCCGGGCGCCGTAACGCTCCCGTCCGAACAGCTCCAGCGGCAGCGTGCCGCCGACGATGCTGGCAAGGCCCGAGCCCAATCCAAACAGGATAACGAATGCGATGGCTCCGGCCACCGATGGTGTCGTCCCCAGCAGCACGACGAGGCCGAGCGGCAACAAGGTCGCGCCGATCACCGCGAGCCAGGTCTGTGCCAGCCGGCCGCCGAACAGCATGTTCATCAACCGGCTTGCCACCTGGGACGGGCCGAAAAGCGTGGTGACGACGAGCCCGGCGGAGCCAAGCCCGAGCGCCGTCGTCAGCGGCACCATGTGAACGAGGATCGATGACAGCACAAAGCCCTCGATGGCGAAGCCGCCAAGCATGAGCAGAAACACTCTGCTGCGGTCGCGCGCGGTGAAGGCAACCGGTCCGCCCGCCGGGCCGATCGCCGCAGCTGTCGCCGAAGCGCTTTTGTCCGCCCGGCGTGACAGTCGTGCCAGCCAGGCATGGATGGGCAGGCAGATGGCGACATTGATGACGGCAAAGACCAGATAGACCTCGCGCCAGGTCAGGTATTCGTGCAGTGCCGCCGTCAGCGGCCAGAACAGGGTGGAGGCGAAGCCGGCGATCAGCGTCAGATGGGTGATGCTGCGCTGCGCACTAGCTCCGCCGATCTGGACAATCGCGACGAACGCGGCACTGTAGAGCACGAAGGCGGACGCCAGTTCCATCGCCATCAGCGCCGCCACGAAGCTCACCCGGCCTGGTGCTATCGCGCAAACGACAAGCGCTGCTGCGGCCGCAAGGGAGCCAAAGGTCATCACCCGGCCGGCGCCGAATCGATCGGCCCAGCGCCCGGCTGTCGGCGCAAAAAGGCCACCCGCCAGCAGCGACGCCGACAGGGCGCCGAAAACCCATTGTTCCGGCCAGGCGAGCTCAAGCGCGATCGACGGCACCAGGATGCCAAAACTGTAATAGAGCGTGCCGTAGCCGATGATCTGCGTCAGCCCCAACGCCCAGAGTGCGGCAGCCGGGATTTTCCGGTCGCTCATTGAGCGGCGATCTCGAGATCGTCGCTGCCCACTGCTGCGATCGCTTGCGTGCTGCCGCAGCCGCAGCCTGACTTGCCGCTCGCCTTTGCCTTGGCATCGTCGACACAGCAGGCATCGGCAGCATCCGACGCGGCTCCGCCGCAGCAACCCTGAGATGACGTGCCTGAAAGTGACGCCGGCACCGTGCAGACGCCGGTTTTGGGCAACACCAGCTGCACGGCATCGGCGGCAGCCATGTCGCCGGCGAGCGCCGCGGCGACCGAGCGGACCTGCTCATAGCCGGTCAGCAGCAGGAATGTCGGAGCCCGGCCATAGCTTTTGACGCCGACCGTGTAGAAATCGGGCTCAGGGTGGCTGATCTCGCGATGACCATGCGGAGGGACATCGCCGCAGGAATGTTCATTGGGATCGATGAGCGGTCCGAGCGCCTTGACGCCTTCAAGCCACGGATCAAGGTCCAGCCGAAGCTCGCGGGTCAAGGCGAGATCGGGGCGCTGCCCGGTCGCGGCGATGATCCGGTCGACGGGTCCGAGCGTACGCAATCCGTCCTTTGTCTGGCCTTCGACCACCAGGCGGCCGTCGACCTCGCGAATGGCAACCGTGGCAAAGCCGGTCACTAGCCGCACACGGCCGCTCTCGGCGAGGTGCCGGACATCGGAACCAAGCTCGCCGCGCGCCGGCAGGGCGTCGGCATCCCCGCCGCCATAGATGCGGACAAGGTCGGTGCTGCGCGTCACCCATAGTGCCGAGGTGCCGGGTTCGGTTTGCGCGAGCCTGTCCAGTTCCAGCAAGGCGTTGGCGGCGGAATGGCCGGCGCCCACAACCAATGTCGTGCGGCCTGCATAGAGATGACGGTCGCGTCCCAGGACATCCGGTATGCCGTAGGCGATGCGGTCGCCAAATTCCCTCTCGCCTTCGGCCGGCAGGCCGCCCGCGCCAAGCGGGTTCGGCGTCTGCCAGGTGCCGGACGCATCGATCACGGCACGGGCGCTGTCCCGGCGCTTGCCTTTCGCCGTTTCGACCAGCAGCATGAACGGCCGCGTCTCCCGCGCCTTGCTCAGAACCTTGTCGGCCCCCCACCGGGAAATGGCGACAACACGGGCATTGGTCTCGATCGACGGCGCCAGTTCGGAAAGTTTTGCGAGCGGCGCGAGGTACTGGGAGACGATTTCATCCGCCGTGGGGAACGCCTCGGGCTCCGGCATTTGCCAGCCGTGGCTCTCGAGACGTTTTCGGGCGACCGCATCGACACAATAGCGCCACGGCGTGAAAACCCGCACATGGCCCCAGTCGAGAAGGTTCGACCCAACCGCGGAACCGGCCTCGTAAACTTTGACCGGAAGGCCGCGGCTGACAAGTTGGGCGGCCGCCGCCAGACCGACAGGTCCGCCGCCGATGATGGCGACCGGGAGATCGTTTTCAGAAACCATGGCACACCTTCTATGTTTCTAGGACTATGGAAATACTGGTCAAAAAAGAGTCAGGCAGCCGCGTCGCCGACAGCCGGGCCGCATGCGGCATCGGCACAACATTCGTCGGCAAGAAAGCCGAGGAGATCGTTCATCACTGGGTAACTGGCCCGGCAGATCAGCGTCGTTGCCTGGCGTTCCTGGGTGACCAAGCCGGTCAGGATGAGCCGGTGGAGATGATGCGACAGGGTCGACGCAGCGATGCCGAGGGCTTCCTGCAGATAACCGACCGGTCGTCCGGCCTCGCCTGCCCGCACCAGCGTGCGATAAAGCTTGAGCCGCGTCGGATTGCCGAGCGCCTCGAGCTGTTTTGCTGCTTGTTCGAGTCTCATGGAAATAAGGTAGCTCCCGCTGCCGGGTGTCGTCAAGCGCTATTTCCAAGGTTATCGAAGAACTACATTATACCTTCAGACGCGCCGCCCCGATGCGTCGATAACGACGTCACCGTCGTCCTTGGTGAACGGCCCGATCTCAGGATTGGGCAGGATGTCGAGAACCGCTTCGGACGGCCGAGCAAGCATGGTGCCAAGCGGCGTGACGACGATCGGCCGGTTGATCAGGATCGGATGCGCCAGCATGAAATCGACGATCTCGTCGTCGGTCCATTTGGGGTCGCCGAGATTGAGCTCGGCATACGGCGTGCCCTTCTCGCGCAACAATTCGCGCGGTGTCATTCCCATCGCCGCGATCAGCTCGACCAGCCGTTCACGCGACGGCGGATTTTTCAGATATTCGATGACATCAGGCTCTTCGCCGGACTGGCGGATGATCGCCAGCGTATTGCGCGAGGTGCCGCAGTCGGGATTGTGGTAGATGGTAATGGTCATTTCGCGGCTTTCATCTGTCTGATTGGTTTGGGCTCAGCGAGCAGCCATCCTGCCAAAGCCATGGCAAGCAGCGCGCCCAGAAGTTCGGCGACGATGAACGCCGGCAGGTCTATCGGCCGGATGCCCGCGAACGTGTTGGAAACCGCCCGGGCAATGGCGACTGCCGGATTGGCAAACGAGGTCGAGGCGGTGAACCAATAGGCCGCGGTGATGTAGAGGCCGACCAGCCAGGGGATGGCATCCGAGCGGAAGCGAAGGCCGGCAAGAATGGTGAAGACCAGGCCGAAGGCGGCCACCAACTCCGCAATCCATTGTCCGTTTCCGGTCCGCACGGTTTGCGATATTTGCAGAATCGGCAGTTCGAACATGGCGTGCGCCAGCAGCGTTCCGGCGACGCCGCCGACAATCTGGGCGACGACATAGGCCAGTGCAGCGTTGGCTTCGATTTCCCGCCTGAGGGCAAAGACCAGCGTCACCGCCGGATTGAAATGCGCCCCGGAAATCGGTCCCAGTATGGTGATCAGCACCACCAAAATCGCTCCAGTCGGCAGCGTGTTGCCAAGCAGGGAGAGACCCACATCGTCCGTCAGACGATCCGCCATGATGCCGGAGCCGACGACCGTCGCGACCAGCATCGCCGTGCCGAGCGCTTCCGCGACGATGCGGCGGGACAGGTCAGCCGCCATGATGTCAGCCGGCCTTCGGCAGATCGCGGCCGATTTCATCGAGCCGTTTCTGCAGGGCGAGCTTGTCGATGGTGTTCATGGCGCAGTCCTGCCTTCTAACAGTTACAAGTCACCGCCTGAATGACCGGCTGGCAGAGTTCTGGCGCGCCGTTGCAGCAATCCTCCATGAGATAGGCAAGCAGATCGCGAAAACCGGTCATGTCGGCGACGTAGCGGATCGTCCGGCCGTCACGCTCAGCGCGGACCAGGCCGGCATGGTCGAGGACCTTCAGATGCGCCGACATGGTGTTCTGCACTGCACCGAGGCGCGCGGCGATCTCGCCGGCAGGCACACCGTCTGCGCCCGCCCGCACCAGCAGGCGAAACACTTCGAGCCTGGTGTCCTGGCCAAGCGCTGCCAATGCGAGAAGAGCGGTGTTCTTATCCATATATCCTAGAATCCGGAATTATGGATGTATATCACCGGTATGTGACGACCAGATGACAAATGGCATTCGAAAATCGTCGCCTGCCTAGTTACGCAGGGCGAACGTGAACGGCGCGGTGCGGGTTATGCGGGAGCCGAGTTCCGGCGGCGGCTCCGGCACGGACGCGCCCTGTAATGCGCTGAGCGCCGCGCTATCGAGGTCTGGATCGCCGGAGGAACGAGCCAGCCGGGCGGACAGGACCCGGCCGGATCCGTCGATCGTAAAGGTCACGCTCGGACTGCCTTCCGCGCGCCTGGCCTTCGCCGCCCTTGGATAGTTTGTGTGCCGCCTTATCCATGCACGCAACCGCGAATTCCACCTGTCCGGACTCACGCCGGATCTCGCAGCCGCTGCCTTGGCCGATTTCGGAGCGGCCGCCCTGGCTGCGGATGTCGCAGCGACACTGGCCGTCGTCCGCGGCGGTGCGGCCTTTTCCTTTTTTGGGCGCCTTTTGGCTTCTTTGACAGGCTTCTTCACCTTGACCTCGGCCGGCTCCTTTACCTCAGTCTTCGCCTGCTTCTTTGTCTTGGCCTCGACGGGTTTGTCCACCGGTTTCGGCTGCGGCAGCGGAATGACCACTTCCGGCGTGACGGCCTCGGCAATTTCGGGCACGACTTCCTTGAGCGGCGGCTGGTCGACTCGTTCGGCCATTGTCGGCGGGGTCGGCTCGACTGTGTCGACCGGAGCGACTTCCGACGGCTCGGTGACCGGCTCTGCCTGCTCGACGGGCGGTTCGGGCGGAGGCTCCGTTTCGGCTACCGGCTCCTCGGCCGGATCGGGCTGATCGGGCGCGATCTCATTCGATACCGGGGCCGGCTCGGCCGGCGTGAGCGCCATCGGCGACAGCTCGATCACCTGCGCCTGCGGCGGCCCGCCATCGGGCTCGGCCGGGCGCCAGCTCTGCATCGCATAGCCGATCGCGGCATGCGCCACCAGGACCAGCGCAGCCGCGCCCGCCCACCAAGCGATCTCGCGCGCGCCGAAGCGCCGCTGATCGGCCATCGGCAGGGCGGCCGCCGGCGACATTATGGGCCGGTTCCGACTTGCGGCGCCGCGGCATCGCCGGGCGCCGCCTCAAGGCCAACCAGCGCGATCTTCAGATAACCGGCGCCGCGCAAAAGGTTCATCACCTCCATCAGCTCGCCATAGCCGATCGCCTTGTCGGCGCGCAGGAAGATGCGCGTCTGCCTGTCGCCTTTTGTCCTGCCGACGAGCGTGGCGGCGAAGGCTGCGCGCGGCACGGTGTCGTTGCCGATCGCCAGGCTGAGATCGTTTTTCAGCGTCAGGAACAGCGGCGTCTCCGGCCGCGGCGCCGGCGTCGCGGTCGAGCCCGGCAGGTCGACATTGACGTCCACCGTCGCCAGCGGCGCCGCGACCATGAAGATGATCAGCAGGACCAGGATAACGTCGATGAAAGGCGTGACGTTGATCTCGTGGTTCTCCTCGAGATCGCCGTCGATGTTCTCTCGAATTCTAGCCGCCATGGCCTCGCTCCATGTTCATTCCGCGGCCATCTGCTTTGCCGGCGCGACCGTGCTGAAATCCAGATCCCGGCTGACCAGCCGTTCGACGCCAGCCGACGCATCGGCGAGGATCTGCCGGTAGCCGGCTATCGATCGCGCAAAGACGTTGTAGATGACCACCGCCGGAATCGCCGCGACAAGGCCCATCGCGGTGGCCAGCAAGGCTTCCGCGATGCCCGGCGCGACGACGGCGAGATTGGTGGTCTGCGCCTGCGAGATGCCGATGAAGGCGTTCATGATGCCCCAGACCGTGCCGAAAAGGCCGACAAACGGCGCGGTCGAGCCGATCGTCGCCAGCACGCCGGTGCCGCGCGACATGCGCCGCGCCGCTGCCGCCTCGATGCGCGACAGGCGCGAGGTGACACGTTCCTTCAGACCGTCGCCGGACACACGGTCGAGCGAGCCGGCCGAAAGCGCGGTCTCTTCTTCGGCTGCCCGCACCAGCAGGGCGCCAGGACCGTTATTATGGCCAAGCGCGCGACCGGCCTGGTTCAGCGTCGCGGCATTGCCGATCGCTTGTGCCGCGCGGCGGGCGCGCAGCTTGCCGCCGAGGATCTCCAGCGATTTAGCCAGCCATATCGTCCAGGTGACGAAGGACGCAAAAGCCAGCCCAATCATCACCGTTTTCACGACGATGTCGGCCGCCATGAACATGCCCCATGGCGACAGGTCACGCGGCAGGGTCGGGGATGTCGCCGTCGAAGGGTCAGTCTCGGCAGGCGTGGTCTCGGTGGGCGTGGTCACAGCTGGCTGCGTCGCCGGTGGCAGAGCCGCGTCTGGCGCAGCCTGCCCAGGCGCGGGAGCCGGCGCCTCGATCGCCGGGGTGGGTTGCTCCTGGGCGGCCACGCCCGGTTGCTCCTGGGCGGCTGCGCCCGGTTGCTCTTGGGCGGCTACGCCGGCCGACAGGATGACGGATGCGAGCAACGCCGCGAACAAACCATGTCTGGACAAGGGCTTCTTCCTTATTCTCACGGGTGGCCCCATTGCACATAGCCGATGGGCTGGCCGGGGTGCGCAAACACGCCCATCTCGACACCGAAACTCCCTTTGAACACGTCGCCAACGCCCGGTTGACTATGAAACATGAGTTTATTAGTCAACAATGAAAACGGCTGTTTGAGTCAACAAATGTCGTGACGCCGGATTCGCGTCGAAATTCGAAAGGGGGAGCGCGCCGAGATGGTGACTGGTTTTGGTCGCGGAAGAATTTGAGACGAAAATGACTGCGCGCCAAACCTGCTGATTGCGGCAATGTCGCTGCCTGTGCTGCTTGGCGGCCACGCGTCGCGCAGGAGGCGACCACCACTCTCGATCCGATCAACATTCGGGAACGCGTCGGAAGCGCTTTGGGACGGTCGACGGCGATGTCGCCACGCAGGGCTCTACCGCCCGACCGACGAGAACCTCTGCGACGTCGACCTCGGCGCCGGAAGCTTCAACCGCTATGAGGAAAGTTCGACTTCAGCGGGGCTGTCAACGCGGCCAAAGTCGCTGCTGTTCAGCCGGCGCGTGCTTCCCGGATCACGCGAGGCGCAAACGCGCCGGGCTGAGGGACATCGGCCTCGCGGCGCGCCAGAGTGTTGCGCAGCAGCGCGATCGTTTCACGGCCAGCCGTTGCGATCTCGCGCGGCCTGTCGACACCGACGATCATGAATTCCTCGATTCCCAGTGCGGCATAAGGAAGCAGGGAAAGCGCGACTTGTGCCGGCGGTCCAGCAATCTCGACCGCCTTCTGGCAACAGGTACTGTCCTCCGAACGGATCCGCACGGGAAGCGCGAAGCGCAACTTGCCGGCCCGGCCGTGTTCGGCGGCGGCATTGCGGACCCGCTCCATCAACTGCCGGATCTCGTCGAGCGAACCCTGCGTCAGCTCGAAGACATCGGCATGCCGCCCGGCGACCCTCAGCGCCGTTCCGGACCGTCCGCCCATGCGGATGCTCACGCCGGCACCACGCGGCCCCTTGCACGGCACATAGCCGCCGCTGACGCTGTAGAAGGCGCCTTCATGATCGAACGGCCTGTCGTTCGACCACAACCGTTTCAGCAGCACCAGATATTCATCGACGCGCTGCCAGACGACCGTATG
Organism: Mesorhizobium sp. WSM4848; assembly: GCF_055811375.1. Taxonomy (NCBI): domain Bacteria; kingdom Pseudomonadati; phylum Pseudomonadota; class Alphaproteobacteria; order Hyphomicrobiales; family Phyllobacteriaceae; genus Mesorhizobium; species Mesorhizobium sp. WSM4848. Next base: position 57,794 of record NZ_JBVVPX010000031.1, on the reverse strand, counting down.
ACCGACCGGACGCGTTTCGGCATCGTCGTCGTTCAGCGGCTCGCTGAGCATCCTGAGCGACAGCCGACCGCCGCTTTTCGCGTCGAGGGCCGCCAATTGCCGTGCCGCCACCGTCGGCTCGATCACACCAGCCCAATGCGTGAGAACGATCTCGAGCGAAGACGTGCGGTCCAGCGCCCGGGCGGCAATATCCATATTGGTCAGCAACCCGGCCGGTTCGTCGACGACGATTTTCTGGAAACCGATATCCTCGATCAGCGACAGCTTTGTCGCGGTTTCCGCGAAATCGTAGAAAAACGGCGCGGTTGGGTCGGCCAGGTGAGCTTTACCGGGAACATGCGTGAACTCGATCGGCATTGCCATCTCCTCCATCACGTTGGGGGTCAACGGGACGCGCGCGAAAGCGCACCGGCACTCGGTTCATTCAACTCCGATATTGCGAAACGGCAGATTACTAGCCCTGTAAGTCAGGAGCCGATCACTCGGGACTCCATGATCAGGCAATAAGACCCAGAACGACTGCCCCGGTGAACACGAACGCAAGGGAAAAGACGAGATAGGCAAAGGCTTCGGCATAGGCCGGCCGCCAAGTCTGCTCAGAACCAAGCGATTGGCCTTTGCGGGCAGTCCGGGCGTTCTGGAAATAGGACATCTCGACCTCCGTCTCGGCGGTTAATCTATAAAATCAGTAGATTTTGTCGAGTGCTATTTTCCAGCGTTCCTTGGAATTTTTTTCTCAAATCCGACGACAATTTGGTTTGTTTGCTGCTTATCGCGGCACTTCCGAGTCCGATCGGCGCAATGGCAAAACGCCGGCTCATGCAGGCGGAGGGGCGGCAATGGGGTAGCGGCCGCTTATTTGGCGGGCGGCCTGTAAGCCTCCAGACCGAACAGCATCAGCACGATCGACACCAGGAAGAACCCGACCGCCACGCCAAGCGCGATCTGGGCGTAGAGTTTATAAACGTCGCCCATGATGGTGCCGAACACCCGTCGCGCCGAGGCATCGGCTGGGCGCGATTTCTCATCGAGGTAGAGCCAGACTTCGGTGTGCTTGGGATGTTTGAAGGCTGCGGTCGTGGCTTTCCACATCAGCGCCAGAACCATGGTCAGCGTGAGGAACGCGCCGGAGCGAAATGCAGACACCGGGTTGAAGGAGAAGCCGACCATGACACAGCCAATGGCAAGCGAGCCGAACATGACGGCGCGCCCGATGCACTCCACAGCAACCCGCCTGATCTCATCCATCGGCGCCTCGGCAACAAGCTCGCCGACAATGTGCGAGCGATGCGACCGTATCAAATCACTTTAAGGCGAATGTGCTGCCACGACGGGTGTACGTTCGGGATTCAGCATGGACGTGCAGGCGCGGAGCTCCAGGCTGGCCTGCCATCTCTAAGGAACCCGCAGCCTAAATTACGGCCATCGACGCGGCCCGCCGGCGCGCTCTATGTTGCATGGCAAGCCGGATCGAACCTTTCCGACCCGACAGGCGCTATCTCGGACAGGCTCTGTCTGGGCAAAATATCCGGCAGAGGAAGGCTACCGGCTATGCCGAAGGAATTGAAGCCGGCGAGCGGCGCGACGCCGCTGATAGCAATTACGGCTGCCGCCGTCGACACCGAAACAACCGGGCCCGACGCCACCAAGGCGCGCGTGGTCCAGATTGGCGCGATCGGCATCGCGCATGGCAAGGTCGTCCGGGAAACTCTGCTCGATCTCCTCATCGATCCCGGTGAAGCAATCCCGTCCGAGGCTTCGCTCGTCCACGGCATCACCGATGCCGATGTTGACGGAGCCGGCAGCTTCCCGGATGCATGGGCGCAATTCCAGGAGTTCGTCGGCGACCGCATCCTCGTCGGCCACTCGATCGGCTTCGACCTGGCGGTCTTGGAGCGCGAATGCCGACGCGCCCGATTGCCCTGGAAAAAGCCTCGGGCGCTGTGCGTCCGGCTTCTTGCAACCATAGCAAATCCCAATCTGGCAGACTATTCGCTGGAAACGATCGCCGGATGGCTTCGCCTGGAGATAGTCGGCCGGCATTCGGCTCTGGGCGATGCGATTGCGGCCGGAGACATCTTTGCCGCGTTGATTCCGGAGTTACGCAAGCGCAACATCCGAACACTGGGAGAGGCCGAGGTCGCCTGCCTTGCCCTTTCGGACGCTCTCGAAGCCGGCCATCGCGCCGGTTGGACCGAGCCGGTGTCGCGACCCCAGGCTCCGGCGTTTCAGCCGGTTGATCCCTATGCCTATCGCCATCGCGTCGGCAGCCTCATGAGCAGCCCGCCAGTGGTGGTGAAGGCGACCAAACCGACAAGGCAGGTCATCGACCTCATGGTCAAGCGCAAGATCAGCTCGGTCCTCGTGTCCGAGCGCGGAACGCCGGATCAAGCGATCGAGGCGTATGGCATCGTTACCGAGCGTGACCTGCTGCGCCGCATGTCGTCCGACGCCGAACGGGCTTTTGACGTGCCAATCGGAAACATCGCAACACGACCGCTGATGAGCATCCGCGCCGCCGCCTTCGCTTACCGGGCGATTGGCCGCATGGATCGGCTGAAAGTCCGCCATCTCGCCGTCCGCGATGACGGCGGCATGCTGGTCGGCGTGCTTTCGGCGCGCGACCTGCTGAGGCTTCGCGCCGCCGCTGCCATCGATCTCGACGACACGATCGAACATGCCAGGGATGCCGCCGAACTGGCGGCCAGCTGGTCGATGCTGCCTGGCGTGGTACGTTCGCTCCTAGGCGAAGCAATCGATCCACGCGTGGTGGCGGAAATCATCAGCGACGAACTTTGCTCGCTGACCCGCCGCGCCGCGGTGCTTGCCGAACAGCAGATGCAGATCGAAGGTCACGGCCCGCCGCCCTGCGCCTACGCCGTGCTCGTGCTCGGCTCAGGCGGCCGTGGCGAAAGCCTGATGGCCCCCGACCAGGACAACGCCATCGTCTTTGCAGACGGCGAACCGGATAGGCCCGAAGACAGCTGGTTCAAGAATCTCGGCGCCAGGCTCGCCGACATGCTCGACATCTCAGGCGCGCCGTATTGCAAAGGCGGGGTAATGGCCTCGAATACCGCATTCCGCGGAAGCCTCGACACCTGGAAGCGGCGCGTCGAGGATTGGGTTCGCCGCCTGCGGCCTCAGGACCTGCTCAACGTCGATATCGTCTACGATCTGCGGCCGGTGCATGGCGACACCACCCTGGCCGCGCAGTTCGTCGAATATGCGTATGACCGCGCCCACGCCGAGCCAGTGTTCGCGAAGCTGCTCGGCGAGCAGATGACGACAGGCAATCCGTTCACGGTTTTTGGCGGCTTTCAGCTTGAAAATGGCCGGCTGGACATCAAAAAGCATGGGCTTTTTCCAATCGTCGCAACCGCACGCACGCTTGCAATTCGCCACGGCATCCGCGAGCGGAGCACGCGTGCCCGGCTCGAGAAACTGATCGCGCTGAATATTGGTGGCGAGTCCGACATGAAGGCGATGTTGGCCGGCCATGCCATGCTGATCGGCTTGCTGCTCGCCCAGCAGACGCGTGACATCTACGCCGGTATGCCGGTATCCAACCGCGTCGAGATCAATGCGCTGGCGCGCGAGCAGCAGGCACGGCTCAAGACACTCATCAAGCGCCTTCAGTCGGCGCCCGACCTGGTGCGGGAGCTGATGTTCGCATCGCCGGCGACGCTCGGACAGTAAACAAACTCAGTTGCGCACGGCGCCGAGCAGTTCATCGACGAGGGCGCTGCGGTCGGCCTGCGCCAGGAAATCCTCATTCGCACGCAGCAGATTCATTCTCAGGAAGTTGAAGATATAGTCGTAGTCGTTGGTCAGCAGATTGGGGTGGATCGGGACCATCTCGAAAACCGTTCGCGCCAACGGGTCGGGGATCTCGCGCACCGGGCGGGGCGGACCGATCTGGGTGGCGGCGAGGCGTTGACGTGTGAGCGCGGCGGCGTCCTCCCAAAAAGTGGCGGGCGAGCTCTCCGGAACGGCATATTTGGAGAAGCTTGCCAAGGCGACTTTTTCCAGCGCCGCTGGCAGGCCCCGCTGGCGCAAGCCGGCAGGTTCGCGCAGCGCGCCCTCCACCATTTCCGCCACCATGGCGTAACACGCAGGGTAGGCGCGCCAGCGTGAATGGTTGAGCGCCGCCTGGAATTCCTTCTCGCTGAACAGCTTCTGCCAGTACACCCCGGCCCTGACGCGGCAGAACTCGACGATGCTTTTCTGCGCCAGGAAGGCGGCGCGCGAATCCATGAAGTCAGCCAGTTCGCCGATGCTGACGATCGGTTGCGGCTTGCGCAGGAACTCGGGCAACAGGTCGTTCAGCAGGCCCATGGCGCTCTCCCTTCGGTTTTGTTTCCCAACCGACGTTGACCGTTTAGCCCTCGCCACGCCGCACGGCTAGCCCCCTTGCCGATGCAAGTCCTCTCACGGATTTCTCCAGTCCTTTCACCGATTCTAAAGTCGTATGAACAGCCGCGACAAAAAGTGATACTCGTACAAAGTTACGGTCGGCTGATTCTATACCTGGCCGCGACATATGCCGGAGGGCTTCCGCGTCAGCGGAAGAGGCAAGCTTTAAACGGCGCCTTGCGGTCGAGACGGTTCGCAAGCTGCCAACCAAGGGAGGGTTCAACGCTATGGCGACGCCAGACCGCATAAGTTATTGGAACAAGACCAGGAGCCTCATGTTCGTCATGCTGGGCCTGTGGGTGTTCTTCGGTTACTTCATCCACCTGTTCGCGGTGCAACTCAACACCATCGTCATTTTTGGCTTTCCGCTCGGCTTCTACATGGCCGCTCAGGGTTCGCTCATCGCCTTCGTCGTCATGCTGTTCTGGTTCGCACGGCGCCAGAACGCAATCGACGAAGAGCATGGCGTCCATGAAGAATGATCGGGGAAAACTCAATGGCTAACATGACAGTTACCACGGCAGGCAGAGGCGACTTCACCTCCAATCTCGGTCGCATCTACGGCATCTACACCGGCGGCTTCATCGCCTTCATTATCCTGATGGCGATCATCAGCGCGATGGGCGTCCCGAACAGAATCATCGGCTATATGTTCGTGGCGTTCACGATCACGATCTACGCCGTCATCGGCATTCTCAGCCGCACCATGCATGTCGGCGAGTACTACGTGGCGGGGCGCAGGGTCCCGGCGATCTACAACGGCATGGCGACCGGCGCTGACTGGATGTCCGGTGCGTCCTTCGTCGGCATGGCCGGCACGCTCTACCTGCTCGGCTATGACGGCCTCGCCTTCGTGCTGGGCTGGACCGGTGGCTACGTGCTCGTCGCCATCCTTGTTGCGCCCTATCTGCGCAAGTTCGGCGCCTATACGGTTCCAGACTTCCTGTCGGCGCGCTATGGCGGCAATCTGGCACGCTTTATCGGCGTGATCGTGCTGTTCTCCTGCTCTTTTACCTATGTGGTAGCGCAGATCTACGCGACCGGCATCATCTCGGCACGCTTCCTCGGCCTCGACTTCAACGTAGCAGTCTATGTCGGCCTCGCCGGCATCCTGGTCTGCTCAATGCTGGGCGGCATGCGCGCCGTCACCTGGACACAGGTCGCACAGTACATCGTGCTCATCATCGCCTACCTGATCCCCGCCATCTGGATGTCCACCGTGAAAACCGGCGTGCCGATCCCGCAATTGATGCAGGGCCAGGCACTCGCGAACATCACCGCGCTTGAAACGGCGCAGAACATCGCGGTTCATCACATCACGCCATTCGTGCATGGCGGCTACAATGCGCTCAACTACTTCCTGCTTATTCTCTGCCTGATGGTCGGAACGGCATCCTTGCCGCACGTCCTGATGCGATATTTCACCACTCCGTCGGTGCGTGAAGCGCGTGTCTCGGTCGCCTGGTCGCTGCTGTTCATCTTCATCCTCTATTTCACGGCGCCGGCCTATGCGGCGTTCGCCAAATGGACGATGCTCGATCTGGTGGCATCGGGCCTGACGCCTGAAAACATCAGTGAGAAAGCCGGATGGATGATGCGCTGGGCGGCAGCCGACGGCACGCTCGTCCAGATCTGCGGCAAGGCTGCCACTGACGCCGCAGCAATCGCGGCGGCCTGCGCCGAAAAGGGTGTGACGGCACTTTCCTTCGCCGACATCAACCTCAACGCCGACATGATCGTGCTGGCGACGCCGGAAATGGCCGGCATGCCTTACGTCATCTCGGGCCTCGTCGCCGCCGGCGGACTTGCCGCTGCGCTATCGACTGCGGATGGCCTGCTGCTGGCCATCGCCAACGCGCTCAGCCACGACATCTACTACAAGATGATCGACCAGAATGCTCCGACCGCCCGCCGTCTGGTGGTGTCGCGTATTTTGCTCGTGCTCGTGGCTATCGCCGCCGCCTATGTGGCGTCGACCAAGCCGGGCGACATCCTCGCCATGGTGTCTTGGGCATTCTCGCTCGCCGCCGCGGGTCTGTTCCCCGCGCTGGTGCTCGGCGTTTGGTGGAAGCGCACGAACTCTGCCGGCGCCGTCGCAGGCATGATTGCCGGTTTCGGCATTTGCCTCTATTACTTGCTCGGCACCCGCTACGGCGCAGTTGGATTCTACGAGACGTGGAGTGGGCTGTCCGCGGCACCGGCTGACGCGGTTGCGAAGTTTGCGGAGCTGAAGGCGGCTTGGGCTTCTGCAGCTCCGGACGCACGGGCCGCTGCATGGGCGGCGCTCGACAAGCATGCCCAGACCATCGCCAACTGGTGGGGCGTCAAGAACCTGTCGGCAGCCGCGTTCGGCCTGCCCGTCGGCTTCCTGGTCATGATCGTTGTCTCCAGGCTGACCAGGGAACCATCTTTGGCAATGCAGGAGTTCATCGAGGAACTGCGCGTCCCGCGCGGCAAGCAGATGATGGAAGAAAAGACTGCCTGATCGCGCATGGCAATCGGCGCTCGAGGCGGGGTCCGGCGACGGACCCCGCTTTCATTTCGGGGGCGTCGCTGGCATAACGCGGCGCCGCCGCTGCTTAGGAAATCCCAAATGAACGATTTCTGGTCCCATTGGTATTTCCACGTCCCGAACTTCGTCCTCGCCGCGGTGATGTACACGCTGATCGGGCGTCTCGTGCTCGGTTTCTTCGTGCCCGAAAGCTGGGACAACTACATCTGGCGCTTCTTCAAGACTGTCACGGACCCGTTCCTGCGGGTCGTGCGGACCATTACGCCGTCGATCCTGACCCAGCCGGTGGTGATCGTCTTCAGCGTGCTCTGGCTCATGGCCTTGCGCGTGTTCTATCTCGTCTTGCTGATCAATTTCGGCATTGCGCCAATGGCTTCGCAGGGGGGTTGAGGCAATGGACAGAAACGCTCTTGTGCCGGTCATGGCGGTCGCCATCGTCAACGGCATCTTTTCGCCGTGGGTGCTGATGGTGTTCCTGTTCTATCCGGTCTGGTATCCCGGCTGGGCGCCTCCCCTCAGCCAGGTCGTCTACATGGCAAGCGCGCTGATCCTGTCGACGATGACCATCATGCTCGCCGGCGTGCCGGCCGCGCTCTATGAGCGCTGGTCGGCGCAGCCGAGAAGCATCGTCGTCGCGTCGATCTGGCTTGCCGGCACGGTTTTGTTGACGCTGCCGGCGCTGCCGAATGTGATGCGGGCGCTACGCGGCGGGTGAAAATTTCGCCCAGCCTGTCAGCGCTCTTCCCGGCGGAACGGCTTGAGCAGCGCCGAAGGCGCGACCGCGTTGCGCGACATCACCGCCATGGCGACGATTGTAAAGATGAAGGGCAGCATCAGGAACGCCTCGTAGGGAATATGGCCGAGCCCGCTCGCCTGCATGCGCAGTTGCAAGGCATCGACGAAGGCGAACAGCAGGGCCGCCCCCGCCGAACGCCAGGGATCCCAGCGGCCGAAGACGACCAGCGCGATCGCCACCCAGCCGCGCCCGGAGACAAGGCCGAAGGTGAAGGCGTTGAACTGCACCATCGACAGGAAAGCCCCGGCCAGCCCCATCAGCGCGCCGCCAAGGATCACCGCCTGGAAGCGCGTGGCGATGACGCTGACGCCGGCCGAGTCGGCGGCGCGCGGATTTTCGCCGACCATGCGCACCGACAGGCCCCACGGCGTCCGGTAGAGCACGAAGGCGGCCAGGGGAACGGCTAGCATTGCCATGTAAACCAGCGAAAACTGGTTGAACACCGCTGGTCCGAGCACCGGGATGTCGGAGAGAACAGGGATCGGCAGCGTTTCGAAACTCTTGATGCTGGGCGGCACCGATTGCTGGCCGAAGATCAGCCGGTAAAGGAAATAGGCGAGGCCCGACGAGAACAGCGTCACGCCGATGCCGCAGACATGTTGGCTGAGGCCGAGAGCCACCGTGAACAGCGCATGCACGCCACCCATCAGCGCACCGGCGACAACCGCAGCAAGCACGCCGAGCCACAGGCTGCCGCTGAAGCTGGTCGCGGTGAAACCCGTCATCGCCGACAACAGCATGATGCCTTCGATGCCGAGATTGAGCACGCCGGCCCGCTCGGAGAACATCTCGCCCAGCGTCGCGAAAGCCAAAGGCGTGGCGATGCGGATGATCGCGGCCAGGAAGCCGACCTGAAAAATCTGTTCGAGCACGACGCTCATCGTGCGGCTCCGACGCGGCGGATGCGATAGGCCGTGAACAGCAGCGCCACCAGCATGGCGAGCAGCGCGGTTCCCTGGATGACGTCGCTGAGAAAGGCCGGAACGCCGGTCGCCCGCGACATCGCCTCGGCGCCGGTCATGACGGCGGCGAGGAACAGCGCCGCCGGCATCACGCCAAGCGGGTTGAGCCTCGCCAGCATGGCGACGACGATGCCGGAATAGCCATAGCCCGGCGAGATGTCGCTCATCACCTGGAAATGGACGCCGCCGACCTCGCTGACGCCAGCAAGCCCGGCGAGCCCGCCGGACAGCAGCGCCGTCGAGATCAGCACCCGTTCGACATGGATGCCGCCATAGCGCCCGGCCTCGGGATTTTCGCCGATGACCCTGATCCTGAAGCCGAGCGTCGTGCGCGCAATCAGGAACCAGATGACCGGCGCGGCCACGAAAGCCGCCACGACGCCGAGATGCAGCCGCGTGCCTTCGAGCAGAACCGGGAAATTGGCTGAATCCTCGATCGGCGGAGAGATCGGGTAGCCGCTGAAACTGTCTTTCCAAGGGCCTTCGATCAGCGCCATCAACGCGTAGAAGATGACCGAGTTGAGCAGCAGTGAACTAACGACATCATCGACTTTGAATTTCACCCGCAGCGTCGCCGGGATCAGGGCGACCGCAGCGCCGGCGGCGGCGCCGGCGAGCGCCATCAGCAGCATGGCAAGCGGCCCCGGCATCGGGATGGCGCCGACGGCGCAGCTCGCCACCGCACCGGCAAGCAACTGCCCCTCGGCGCCGATGTTCCAGAATTTGGCACGGAAGGCGACCGCCACGGCAAGGCCGGTGAAGATCATCGGTGTTGCGCGCACCAGCGTTTCGGTGATCGCGTAGCTGTCGCCCAGCGACGCCGAGAACATCACGCCATAAGCCTCGATCACCCCGGCACCGGCCAGCGCGATGAGGCCGCTGCACAGCACCAATGTCGCGCCGATGGCCAGCAACGGCAGAGCCAGGTTGAACCAGGCGGGCGTTGAGGTGCGGGCTTCGAGGCGGAACATCAACTATGGCCCTCCGCCCCGGTCATCATCAGTCCGAGCCGCGCGATCGTGGCGTCGGCGCTGTCCAGCGTTCCGACAATGCGCCCCTCATACATCACCGCAATACGGTCGCAGAGCATCAGCAGCTCTTCAAGATCTTCGCCGATGACGACGATGCCGCAGCCCCTGGCGCGCATGTCGAGGAACTTTTCGTGGATGAAGCGCGCCGCACCAATGTCGAGGCCGCGCGTCGGCTGCGACACGATCAGCACCTTCGGATCGAAGGCGAGCTCGCGCGCCAGCAGCGCCTTTTGCAGATTGCCGCCGGACAGCGCTCCGGCCCGCGTCATCGGCCCGGGGCAGCGTATGTCATAGGCCTTGATCTGCGCCTCGGCGAAGGCGCGGATCGCGTCTGGCCTGAGCAGGCCGTTGCGGCTGAACGCCCCGGTGCCGATGCGCGGCAGCACCATCGAATCCGCCAGCGGCAGATTGGTGACCAGTCCCGTCGTCATGCGGTCTTCCGGAATGCGACCGAGACCGAGCGCCTGCACCTCGCGCGGCGAGAACCGCGAGACAGCTTTGCCGGCTATCGTCATCCGCCCGGCATCGGGCGCGCGAGTGCCGGAGATCACCTCGGCAAGCGCCCGCTGGCCATTGCCCGAAACACCGGCAATGCCGAGGATCTCGCCCGCGCGGACAAAAAGCGAGACATCGGCGAGCGCCATGCCGGAATGCCGCGACGTCGAGATGCCGTCCAGGGTCAGCACCGCGGCACCCGGCGTCGACGGTCCCCTGGCCGGCGGAACGATCTCGTGGCCGCACATCAGCCGCGCCATCTCCGATGAGGTGGTGCTTGCGGGGGCGTCGACGCGCCCGGTCACACGGCCATGCCGCAGCACCACGCAGCGATGGGTGAACGCCCTGACCTCGTTGAGCTTGTGCGAGATGAATATGATGCCGAGACCCTGGGCCGCCATCGATCGCAGCGCCGCAAACAGCCCGTCGACCTCTGTCGGCGCCAGCACCGCCGTCGGCTCGTCGAGGATCAGCAGCCTTGCACCGCGAAACAGCGCCTTGACGATTTCGAGCCGCTGCTGCTCGCCGATCGAAAGCGCCGAGACGGGACGGTCCGGATCGAGCGTGAGCCCGTGCTGGCGGCCGATCTCCGCCAGTCGCGCCAGCCCGCCGGCGCGGTCGATCCGGCCCGATTTGCCGGGAATGCCGATCAGCAGGTTTTCCAGCACCGACAGCCGCGGCGCCAAGTGAAAATGCTGGTGCACCATGCCAATGCCGGCGGCGAGCGCATCGGCCGAGCTGTTGATCGTCACCGGCCGGCCCTGAACCAGGATCTCGCCGGCGTCGGGCGCATAGGCGCCAAACAACACGTTCATCAGCGTCGTCTTGCCGGCGCCATTTTCACCGAGCAGCCCGAGAATCTCGCCTTGTGCCACGCTAAGATCGACGGCCTCGTTCGCCACGACGGCGCCGAAGCTCTTGGAGATGCCGCGCATTTCGATGAGAGGGGCGGGCAAAGGCGAGGGTGCTCCTGATCGGAATTGACTCTACGATTCAACTTTGATCGACGGGAAGCGCTGCACCCCCCTCTGGCCGGCAGGCCAGAGGGGGCGACAAGCGCCAGACCCCAAGAGACAGCACTCAATCCGAAACCGGCGTGTCCTCGTCGACGTTGACGCGGAAATTGCCGTCGAGGATTTCGGCCTTCTTCTTCTCGACCAGCTCCTTGACGTCGGCGGGCAGCGTCTTGTCGAATTTGTGATAGGGCGCCAGAAAGGAGCCGCCCTTGGCCATGCGCGAGAAATCGCCATAATCCTGCGCGGTGAAGACACCGGCCTTGACCAGTTTGATCGCATGCTCGACCGTCGGATACATGTCCCAGACCGGGCCGGTGATCACCGTGTCCGGGCCGAGGTTGGACTGGTCGGACATGTTGGAGATGGCGAGGATCTTCCCCTCGACCGCCGCTTCGATGACGCCGAAACGTTCGGCATAGATCACGTCGACGCCGGCGTCGATCTGGGCGATAGCCGCTTCCTTGGCCTTTGGCGGGTCGAAGAAAGAGCCGATGAAAGCGACCTTCCTCTTGATGTCAGGATTGACCTCGCGGGCGCCGGCAAAGAAGGCATTGACCAGCCGGTTCACTTCCGGAATGCCCATCGCCGCAACGGCGCCGATCATGCCTGATTTCGACATCTTTCCGGCGATCAGGCCGGAGAGATAGGCGGGCTCGTGGATCCAATTGTCGAAGACAGCGAAATTCGGCTCGGCCGGCCCGGCGCCGGAGCCGAACAGAAAGGCGACCTTCGGAAATTGCTTGGCGGTGCGGCGGGATTCGCGTTCGGCAGCGAACGCATCGCCCAGCACCAGCTCATAGCCGCCTTGCGCATATTCGCGCATCACACGGCTGAAATCGGCCGTCTGCACCTTCTCCGACCATTTGTACTCGATGCCGAGTTCCTTCTCGGCCCTCTGCAGGGCGACATGGATCTGGTGGACCCATGGCTCCTCGGTCGGCGTGGCGAAGATCGCGGCCACCTTCAGCTTCTTGTCCTGCGCCAAGGCACTGCCCGGCAGCATGGCTGCAGCCAGGCCAAGCGCGCTTAGTTCCAGCAAATTGCGTCGCGAAAGCCCTTCGCGTTTCGATTGGATTTTGCTCTTCCTGTTTTCCATTGCATGCCCCTCTGATTGACGCCGTGTCGAGCCGGCAGTTTCTTTGAATATCAGGCAAGGGAACTATGGATCGGCGTCCGACCTTTGTCCACATGGTCAAATTTGTCGAAAGCTGCGGCCGACCGCCCTCCGTCGCAAACCACGGCGGCAGGGGATCGCTTTCCTCAATGCTTGATGCGATCGCGCATGGCGTACCAGAGCATGCCGAGCACATAGAGCGGGCCGCGCAGGGCGGTACCGCCGGGAAACGGCATCGGCCTCAGCGTCGAAAACAGATCGAGCCGCGACGCATCGCCGGTGATCGCCTCGGCAAGCAGCTTTCCCGACAGCGTCGACAGGATCACGCCCTTGCCGGAATAGCCATGCGCAAAATAGACCTCGCCATAGTGGCCGACATCCGGCAGGCGCGATGTCGTCACCGAGACCAGCCCGCCCCAGGCATGATCGATGCGGCGGCCGCGCAATTGCGGAAAAGTTTTCTCCATATGCGGCCGCACGAAGCTGGCAATGTCTGCGGGCGGCGACGGCGTGTAGCGCTCGCCGCCGCCGAACAGCAGGCGGCCGTCCGCCGACAGCCGGTAGTAGTTGACGACGAAGCGTGTGTCGGAGACGGCGACATCGCTTGGAATGACGTCGCTGGTGTCGTCCAGCGGCCCGGTGGCGATGATGTAGTTGCCGACCGGCATGATGCGGCTGTTGACGCGCGGTTCGAGCCCCTGAAGCAGGGCGTCGCCGGCCAGCACGACATGCCTGGCCCGGACCGAGCCCTTGGCCGTCGAAACCCTGATGGAGGGCTCCCGCTCCAGCCGCAGCGCCACCGAATTTTCGTGGATGGTGACGCCCGCCGCTGCTGCCGCGCGGGCAAGACCCAGCGTATAGTTCAGCGGATGCATGTGGCCGCCGAGCTCTCGTACATCGCGCCGTGATAGGGCGTGTTCACCATTGCGCGCGCCTGCGCCGCCGACAGCATCTCGACGTCATGAAAGTTCATCACGGAGGCAAGGCACTCGACCTCTTCTTCGAGATCGCGCAGATCGGAGCCGTTGACCGCACCGGCCAGATGGCCGGTGAGCCGGAGGTCGCAATCGATGGCATGGCGCTCGATCAGGTCGAGCACCAGCCCGCGCGCCTCAAGGGCGAGACCGAAAAGCGCCCGCGCCCGTTCGGGCCCATAAAGCTTGACCAGGCCCTTGGCGCCCTTGCGCAGGCCGGGAATGATCTGGCCGCCATTGCGCCCCGACGCCCCCCAGCCGATCTTGCCGCCTTCGAGGAGAACCACCTTCAGCCCGCGCTCGGCGGCATGAAGGGCTGCTGACAGGCCGGTGCAGCCGCCGCCGACCACCACCAGATCGGCGTCGACGTCGCCTTGCAACGCCGGATGATCCGGAGCCGGACTGGCCGTCGCGACATAATAGGATTTGCCGATATCCAGGCCGGAGTTGAAGCCCCCAGAATTAAAGCCCATCATCATACCTTGAGCAGCAGATGATCGCGTTCCCAGCTGGTGACGACGCTCTGGAACAGGTCGAGCTCGACGCTCTTGACGCGCAGATAGGTCTGGACGAAATCCTCGCCGAGCAAGTCCCGAACCGGACTGCAGGCGGCGAAACGGTCGAGCGCCTCCTCCATGGTTTTCGGCAGCGTGCTCTTGCTGCGATAGGCGTTGCCCGAAGCCTCGGGCGAACGCGAGAGCTTTTCCTCGACGCCGAGATAGCCACAGAGCAGCGAGCCGGCCATCGCCAGATAGGGGTTGGCATCGGCGCCGGGCAGCCGGTTTTCCACCCGCCGCGCGGCCCGCCCGCCGGCCGGCACGCGCAGGCCGCAGGAGCGATTGTCATGCGACCACTCGATGTTGGCGGGGGCGCTGTGGTTCGGCCGGATGCGGCGGAACGAATTCACGTTCGGCGCAAACAGCGGCATCACCTCGGGAATGTATTTCTGCAGGCCGCCAATGAAATGCCCGAACATTGCGGTGTCGGCATCGTCACGCCCGGCAAACAGCGTATTCTCGGCCTCGTCGATGACCGACATGTGGAGATGCATCGAGCTGCCGGCTTGCGCGGCAATCGGCTTGGCCATGAAGGTCGCATGCATGCCACCTTCCTGCGCGGCCTGGCGCGTCAACCGCTTGAACAGCAGCACCTTGTCGGCCAGCGGCAGCGCGTCGCCATGCAGGAAATTGATCTCGAGCTGCGCCGTGCCCGATTCGTGGATCAAGGTGTCGAGCGGCAGCTCGGCCGCGGCGGCATAGTCGTAGAGGAGCCGGATCACCGGCTCGAACTCCTCCAACGCCGCCATGTCATAGGGATGCTGCACGGTTTCGGAGCGGCCATTGCGCCCGACCGGCGCGATCAGCGGCCGATCGGGATCGGGATTGGGCGCGGTCAGGTAGAATTCGAGCTCCGGCGCGACTACCGCCCGCCAGCCGCGCTGGCGATAGAGATCGAGCACGGTCCTCAAAACATGACGCGGCGAGGCCATCCACGGCCGGTCGTCCAGGTGAAACGCATCGGCGAAGACATAGGCTTTCCCTGCTCCGGCACCGGGTGCAAGGCAGAGCGTCGCGACATCCGGCACAATCCGCATGTCGGGGTCCTGATAGCCGAAGCCCTCGTCGTTGGAACCGGAATAGCGGCCGTCTATGCAGACCAGGAAGGCGCTGCTCGGCAGGTAGAGCGCGCGGTCTTCGAGCGACTTCAGGAACTTGGCCGTCGGCAAGGTTTTGCCGCGCAACACGCCGTTCACGTCCGGCACCAGGCACTCGACTTCCCTGATCCCCTGCTGCTCCAGCCATCCCTTCGGATCGTCCGTCGGGGTCATTTGCGGTGCATCCGTTGTCGTTGTGTTGAGCATCAGGTCACGTCCTTACGAGGGCGAGAATGGCTTCGGCGGCGGCGTCCGTTCCCGGCGCCCGTGCCATGGTGGCTGCATTCTCTTTGAGACGAAAGCGCATCTCGCCATCGGCCATTAGGCCAAGGATGGCGTTTTCCAGTTCGTCGTCGCTCCAGCCGTCGCGGCTGATGTGGCGTCCGACGCCGGTTTCCTCGGCGCGTCGCGCATTGTCATGCCCGTCCCAGCAGTAGGGCATGATCAGCGACGGCACGCCGAAACGCAGCGCTTCGCAAAAGCTGTTGTTGCCGCCGTGATGGATGAAGAGATCGGATTTCGCGATGACCGTCGGCTGCGGAAACCAGGCGTCGAGATAGACATTGTCCGGAACCGCGCGATAGCTGTCGCGCAGACCGCCGACATTGACGATGAAGCGGGCCGGAAGCCGGTCGAACACGGCGAGCATGCGCTCGATCAGGCCGACATCCATCGCGCCCAGGCTGCCGAAGCTGAGATAGACCAGCGGCCCGTCATTGCGTGGAAAGACCGGCATGTCGAACGGCCCTTCCGAACGGACGCAGCCTTCGAGATAGACGAAGCGGGCCGGGTCGAGCGGCTCGGCGCGCTGCCTGCGCACGATGGTTGGGGTCAGCAGCAGATTGAGATCGGGCGAAGCTTCGAGAAAAAGCCCCTTCGGCAAGGGCGCAAGGCCGGCGTCGGTCCGGAGCCGGTTGAACCGATCATGGGCCGGAGCGACCGCTGCCAGGTAGCGCGCCTCGAAGGCCGCGCGACTGGGGTCGTCAGCGGCGAGCCCGGACAGATAGGGCGGTACATCGGCGTCGGGCAGCTCGGTCTCGGCGCAGGAGACGACGCGCACCCAGGGGCAGCCGGCGGCAGCCAGCGCCGGAAACATGATGACGTTGTCGAGCACCACGGCATCCGGCTTCAGCCTGGCCAGCAACTGGCGCAGCGGCGCCTCGGCATTGACCGCTGTATCGACGATCGCTTCCCAGGTCGGGGCGACGTAGGTTTCGAGCTGATCGATCGGGCTCAGCTTGAAATGCGGCAGATGCCGGCGCACGAAAGCCTGCCAATAGCTCTGGCGTTCGCTGTCGGTCAGCGGCTGGTCGGTCGGCAACTGGTATTCCTGAAAACCATAGTCGGCAAACACGCCGGAAAAGCCGGCGTGGCAGATGAACACCGGCCGGACGCCACGAGCGCGCAAGGCCTGTGCGATGCCGACGCAATTGAGCGCGGCGCCGAAGCTCGCTTCGGGAAACAGCGCGATGGTCGGGCTGGCTTTGCGCATGTTCCTCGTTATTCCGGCCGGCTGATCATGCCGAACAATGCGGGGGCCCCGCGGCTGGCCGCCTGCGGACGCTGGCTGCGGGACAACCGCAGGTGGACGCGAAGCAGATCGGCTGCAACCTCGTACTGCCGGCTTTCCAACTGGTCGAGTATGGTCAGGTGCTCACGCAGCGATTGCTTCAGCCGGAAGACGTTGACGCCGGCATAGGTCCCCGGCAGCCGGCGCAGCCTGAGATGGTCGGACAGCGCGTCGGTGACAAAGCGGTTGCCGGCGCCATCGGCGATCAGGCCGTGAAGGTCGATGTCCAGCCGCTGGAACTCTTTGATATCGAACGCGGCGTCGGGCAGCGCCAGCAGCGTTTCCATGCCTTGGCGCAAGGCTGCCGCGCGGGTCCCGTCCAGCCGAAAGCCAGGCGCCAGAATGGCGGCGGGTTCGAGCAGCAGGCGGAACTCGTAGCTTTCTCCTTGTGCCTCTGGATCGTCAGGCGCCCGCCTGAACAGCCAGGCCTGTCCCGGTGCGCGGTCCAGAAGATTTTCATCTGTCAGTTTCTTTAGAGCTTTTAGTACCGTCTTCCGCTCGGTATCATACCGCCGCATCAGCGCGCCGATGGTCACCGTCTGATCCAGCCGGCGCGCCGACCGGTCGCGCAGGATCATCTCCGCGAGTTCGTCCTCTTCGGCGCTCGGCAGGTCGGCGGCAACGGTCGCCTGGTTAGTGAGGTCGACGGCCAGCCGATAGCCGGATTCAGCTTCCCAGCGCACCACGCCTTTTTCGGTGAGCAGGCGCAACGCAGCCCGCACC
Source organism: Mesorhizobium sp. WSM4848 (assembly GCF_055811375.1). NCBI lineage: Bacteria > Pseudomonadati > Pseudomonadota > Alphaproteobacteria > Hyphomicrobiales > Phyllobacteriaceae > Mesorhizobium > Mesorhizobium sp. WSM4848. The sequence goes on along the minus strand of NZ_JBVVPX010000031.1, from coordinate 40,534 downwards.
GGGGTCCGCGAGACGTTGCAGAGAGAAGCGATCTGCTGTTCCGGGAGATGAGCGCCAGCCTCGAAGCCGCGTTGCCGGGCCACATCGAGAATGCGCTGAGCGAGATCGAGATGGTTGGTACGTGGTCGTCTGGCAACGGCTTGCATGGTGATTCTCGTGAACGGGCTTGACCGCTGCGGTTTGACCGATCGCCCTTGTAGACACAATCGGCGATTTCGCAGCGATCTGGCAAATTATGGATTGACGTACTTTTTTCTGCAATAGTACTGTGACGTCAATCGGCAACAAAAAAGACCGGGGAACAGGATCGAAGCGGCGGCATGATCTGCAAGCGCTGGTCCGACGATTGATTGAATTCGACGATCAACCAGAATGGGAGTCTGTCATGACCGCCACCACCCTGCGGCACCGTTCGTTAAAAACATCCGCGATCGCGCTGGGCCTCGCCATGGTCCTGTCGGCGCCGGCGGCCGCCGCCGACCTCGTCATTTCCAACTGGGACGGCTACATGGCGCCGGATGCCATGGCCGCCTTCAAAACAGCGACCGGCGTTTCCGGCGAGGTTGTCGTTCACGCAACCAATGAGGAGATCATGGGCAAGCTCGTCGCTTCGGGCGGCAAGGGCTATGACGTGGTCTTCGTTTCCTCGCCCTTCGCCGAAGTGCTGAACAAGCTCGGCCTGATCGAGACGATCGACCACGCCAAGGTCCCCAACCTCGCCAATCTCTATCCCGAGGCGGCGAAGCTGTCGCACGACGTCGGCAACAATTTTTCCGTGCCTTACACCTGGGGCACCACCGGCCTCTGCTACCGCTCGGACCTGGTCAAGGCCGAGCCGGCCAGCTGGAACGATCTTCTCGCCCCGTCCGATGCACTCAAGGGCAAGACCACAATGCTGGCAACCGACCGCTGGCTGCTTGCCGCCGGCCAGCTCGCCAAGGGCTACTCGGTCAACGAGACCGACCCGGCCAAGCTCGCCGAGGTCAAGGACCTGCTGATCTCGGCGAAGAAGACCTTGCTCGCCTATGACGACACCACCTTCTATTCGAAGCTGGTCTCGGGCGAGGCGCTGATGGTGCAGGCATGGGATGGCTGGTGCAATTACGGCATCGCCGAAAATCCGCAGATTAAATACACCATACCCAAGGAAGGCTCGGACCTGTGGGTCGACACGATGGTGGTGATGAAGGCATCGGCCAACAAGGACGCTGCCTTCAAGTTCATCAACTTCATGCTGGACGCCAAGAACCACGCCTGGGCGGCCCAGAACATCGACTACAAGGTGCCGAACAAGCCGGCTATGGAAAGCCTGCCTGCGGATTTCCTCGCCAAATTCCCCAATATGGCCATGCCTGTGGCCGAGCTGGTCAAGTTCGAGCAGTTGCGCGATGTCGGCGACGCCCAGCGCGACTATTCGAAGATCGTCAGCGAGATCAAGGCGGCGCAGTAACTGCGTGGCATTTCGGTTCCGGGAAGCAAGCTTGAGGGTGAGCAGGACGTCGGGGCAGCTAATCTCCCCCCTTGAGGGGGAGATGGCCGGCAGGCCAGAGGGGGGGTACTCCTCAATGAGATCTTTCGTCCCTTCCCGCTCCTCCTTGCTGATGGCGCCGGCACTGGCCTGGCTCACTGCCTTGATGGTGGTGCCATGCGCGCTTGTACTGGCGCTCGCCTTCTTCCGGCGCGGCATCTATGGCGGCATCGAATACAGCTTCACACTGGAGAATTTCGGGCTGGTCTTCGACCCGCTCTACGCCGGCATCTTCCTCAATTCGGCGCGCATCGCCGGCACGGCAACCCTGATCGCCGTGGTGATCGGCTATGCCGCCGCCTATGCGATCGCGGCGGCACCGCGCCGGCTGCAGCCGGTATTCCTGTTCTTCGCCGTATTGCCGTTCTGGTCCAACTACCTGATCCGCACCTACGCCTGGATCGTGCTGCTCAACCGTGAAGGCCTGATCACCCAGCTCTTGCGCTGGTTCGGCTACACCGGCGAGCCGCCGTCGATGCTCTATACCGAGGGCGCCGTCATCGCCGGCCTGGTCTACAATTACCTGCCTTTCGTCATCCTCGCCTGCTACGCGCCGCTGTCGCGACTCAATCCGGAGCTGGCCGAGGCCTCGCGCGATCTCGGCGCTTCGGCCATGACCACATTTCGCCGGGTCATCCTGCCGCTGACGTTGCCGGGCATCGCCGCCGGGGCGGTGTTCGTCTTCGTGCTGTCGATCGGCAATTTCGTCACGCCGGCACTGCTCGGCGGCGGCCGCTTCCAGATGATCGGCAATCTCGTCTACGACCAGTTTCTGACCGCCAATGACTGGCCGTTCGGCGCAGCGCTGGCAATGGCGCTGATCGTCATCATGCTGCTGGTGCTGACGGCGCAGGCCTTGGCCGCCGATCGCGCCGCGGGCCGTATCGCCGAAGCGAAGGGAGGCGCCGATGACTGAGCGCTCCCCCGCCACACGGCGCACGCTCTGGCTCGTGCTGACGCTGGTCTTCGCCTTCCTCTACATTCCGATCGCCGTGCTGGTGGCGCTGTCGTTCAACCAGGGCGGGCTGCCGACCGTGTGGTCGGGCTTTTCGCTGAAATGGTATGCCTCGCTCGCCGGAAACGCCGCGATCCTTTCCGCCGCCCTCAACACGCTGATCGTGGCGCTGGTCTCGACAGCCATCGCCACGCTGCTTGGCACCTTGCTGGCGATCGGCGTCGAAATGCGCCGGCAGTATGGAAGCGGCCTTGAGGCGCTGATCTTTGCGCCGATGATCATTCCCGACATCGTGCTGGCGGTCGCGCTGCTCAGCTTCTTTTCCATGCTCGATTTCACCCTGGGCCTGCACACGATCATCCTCGCCCATGTCGTCTTCAACCTCGCCTTCGTCTGCTCGGTGGTGCGCGCGCGGCTGAAGAGTTTCGACTGGTCGATCGTCGAGGCCTCCGCCGATCTCGGCGCCTCGGCCGTCACCACCTTCAGGCGGGTGACATTGCCGGTCATCCTGCCGGCGGTCGTCGCCGGCGCGCTGCTCGCCTTCACCCTTTCGGTCGACGAGTTCATCATCGCGTTCTTCACCGCCGGCGCCGGGCGCGCCTCGACCACGCTGCCGATGCAGATCTATTCGATGATCCGCTTCGGCATCACGCCGGAGATCAATGCATTGGCGAGCATCGTCATGGCGGTCTCAATCACCGCGCTGACCCTGTCGCAGCGGCTCAACCGCGGAGTCGTCGGCCAATGAGCGAGCCCCGCACGCTGCTGGCGATCCACCAGGTGTCGAAGAATTTTGGCCGGGTAACCGCCGTCGACGGCATCTCGCTCGATATCCGCGAGAACGAGTTCTTCGCCTTGCTTGGACCTTCTGGCTGCGGCAAGACCACGCTGCTGCGCATGCTGGCCGGTTTCGAGACGCCCAATGAGGGGCGCATCCTGCTCGACGGCCGCGACATCGCCAAAACCCCGCCCAACAGGCGGCCAGTCAACCTGATGTTTCAGTCCTACGCGCTGTTTCCGCATATGAGCGTCAGGGCCAATGTCTCCTACGGCCTTGAAATGGAACGCTTGCCGGCGAAGGAAATCCGTTCCCGCGTCGATGCCATCCTGGCGACGACCGAGCTCGTCGCCTTCACCGACCGCAAGCCGGAGCAATTGTCGGGCGGCCAGAAACAGCGCGTCGCGCTTGCCCGGGCGTTGGTCAAGCGGCCCCGGCTGCTGCTGCTCGACGAGCCGCTCGGCGCGCTCGACAAGAAGTTGCGCGGCGCCATGCAGCTGGAGCTGAAGCGCCTGCAGCACGAGGTCGGCATCACCTTCGTCATCGTCACCCATGACCAGGAAGAATCGCTTGTCATGGCCGATCGCATGGCCGTGCTCAGGGACGGCAAACTACTGCAATGCGACACGCCGCATGCGGTCTACGAGCATCCGGCCGATCGTTTCGTCGCCGACTTCATCGGCGTCATGAATTTCGTGCCCGGTAAAGCCGCCGCCGGCGGGGTGATGGCGGCCAACGGCGCGCGGATCGCCGGAACGGTTCCCGCAACACTTTCGCCCGGAGCAGCGGCGGTCGCTTCGGTGCGGCCCGAACGCATCCGGCTTTTCCCCTCGCCAGAGACAGCCAACCGGATCGCCGGCACCGTCGAGGCGCTCGCTTATCACGGGCTCGACCTGCAGCTGCATGTCCGCACCGCTCTGTCGCCAAAGCTGTTCCTGGTGCGCGTCACCGCCGACGCCGCCGACCGCCGCCCGGTCGCGTCGGGCGATGCGGTCGAGCTCGGCTGGGATGCCGCCGACGTCAGAATTTTCGCAGATTGATTGAAGGAGAACCTTTCATGGCGCAGAAGACGATCGCGTTTTTTCCGGAAGCAGCCTACGGCCCGGCGCTCAATTCCGTCGGCATCGCCCAGGCGGTCGAGGCGCGCGGCCACAGAGCGGTGTTCCTGTCGGACCCCGGCTTCGTCGACGTCTACAAGGGCTACGGCTTCGAGGCGCATCCGGTGAACCTGTCCGAGCCGATGCCGCCCGAGCAGATGGCCAAGTTTTGGGAAGACTTCATTAACGGCCACATCCCGAATTTTCGCAAATCGCCCTACGACCAGGTCGACAACTACGTGAAGGACTGCTGGACGGCGATCGTCGACAGCGCCAAATGGGCTGAGAAGGACCTGCCCAGCGTGCTGGCGACGATCAAGCCCGAAATCATCTGCGTCGACAACGTCATCCTGTTCCCGGCGATCAAGCAGTATGGCAAGCCGTGGGTGCGCGTCATCTCCTGCTCGGAGAACGAGATCGAGGACGAGGACATCCCGCCGCATCTGTCCGGCTGCGGCGAGAACGACCACGCCTGCCATCAGCGCTACCGCGATCATTTCAACGCCGTCATCAAGCCGATTCATGACGATTTCAATGCGTTTTTGAAAGCGAACAACGAAGCGCCGTATCCGATCGGCCAGTTCTTCGAGGCCTCGCCCTACCTCAACCTGCTGCTTTATCCCGAGGCGGCAAAGTTCAAGCGCCGCCATCCGCTCGACCCGGCAAAATTCCAGTATCTGGAAGGCTGCGTGCGGCAGGAGAAGCCCTATACCGTGCCGACCTTTGCTGAGAACAATGACGGGCCGCTGCTCTACGTTTCGTTCGGCAGCCTTGGCGCCGGCGATGTCGACCTGCTGAAGCGCATCATCGCGACGCTGGCTAAGACGCGCTACCGGGCGCTGGTCAATGTCGGCGGCTACAAGGACCAATACGCGCAGGTACCGGGCAACGTCATCGTCGAGAGCTGGTTTCCGCAGCCCTCGGTGATCCCGCAGGTCGATGCGGTGATCCACCATGGCGGCAACAACTCGTTCACCGAGTGTCTCTACTTCGGCAAGCCGGCGATCATCATGCCCTATGTCTGGGATGGCCACGACAACGCGACCCGGGTCGAGGAGACCGGCCACGGCTTCGGCATGCCGCGCTACGACTGGAGCGATGCCGAGCTGATCGCCAAGATCGAAACCTGCCTGACCGACCCGGCGATCAAGACCAAGCTGGCCAAGACGTCGGCGCAGATGCAGGCGCAGAACGGCCCGGAGAAGGCGGCGGGGCTGCTGGAGAAACTGCTGTGAGTGCGATGCTCGACATGCCGAGCCAAGGCGCCCCCCTCTGTCCTGCCCTCTTTGCCAAAACTTGGCATCTCCCCCACTTGGGGGGAGATTGGCCGTCATCACTGATTTCGCCAATCACAAAGGTCGCAAGAAGAATGCCGTCGCCGGAGCTGCCCATCTCCCCCCTCGTGGGGGAGATGTCCGGCAGGACAGAGGGGGGCGCCGTAGAGCGAGGACCTATCGAAAATGAGCGTCGCACCAGCGGAACTCCCGCATGATCTCCTCCGCGCCGCATCTCCGCCAAGCCTCCACCCGCACCGACCTCGTCGACTGGGGCGCGCAGCCGAATGCGCTGGAAGCTGCTTCGCACTCCACCGGCAGGCTCGTCCACAAGGGGCCGAACAACCAGCCGGAATCCGGCATCTGGGTCTGCACCCCCGGCCGCTGGCGGCTGGCGATCCCGCGCGACGAACTGTGCCATTTCGTTGCCGGCCGCGCGACCTACCAATCGGACGACGGCGAGGTGATAGAAGTCTCCGCTGCCACGGTGGTCATGTTCCCGGCCGGCTGGGCGGGCGAATGCACCGTCCACGAGACCATTCGCAACATCTACATGCTGGCTTGAAGCCGGCCATTGGAGCTTCACGACATGCCGACGCCAATCATGAAATCGCCGCTTGCCCTCACCGACCTGGTCGATTGGGGCGTCATCCCCACCATGATCGAGGGAGACTCCCGCACCTCCGGCAAATTGCTGCACAAGGGACCTGAAGGCCGCTCGGAATGTGGGCTGTGGGTCTGCACGCCGGGCAAATGGCACTGCCACGTCACACGCGACGAATTTTGCCATTTCCTCGAGGGCCGCTGCACCTATGTCCACGAATCCGGCGAAGTCATCGAGATCGAACCGGACACGGCGGCGTTCTTTCCGCAGAACTGGAAGGGCGTCTGCACCATCCACGAGACCGTCAAGAAGGTCTACATGATCCGCTGAGCCTTCTCGATTATTCTAGCCCTGCCGGACACCTGACGCGGTTTTCTCCGCTTCCGATGCTCACCGACTCCAACGTCCGCTCCGCTTCGGTTCTCGAACCACGCCATCTGTCTCGGCAGGGCGAATTCTCAAAAAGGCTCTGCACACACGAGAGGACAGAATGGACTTTTCACCTGACCGGCCGGCCTTCTTCGTCAATCCGGATTATCGACCGATGACCGGTGCGGCAAACCCGGTAGTCGATCCGGCGACGCTGGAAACTGTCGGCGCGATCGCGGCTGCAGCCGACGGCGCGATCGACGCCGTGCTCACCGCTGCGGCCAGGGCGCAAGCTGCCTGGAAAAAGCTCGACGCCAAGAGCCGCGCCAGGCATCTGCATGCTGTCGCCAACGCCATCGAGGCGGCCGACTTCACGCGCTGCGCCGAACTGATGGTGCGCGAGATGGGCAAGCCCTATCCGGAAGCAATCGGCGAGATCGCCAATTGCGCACCGATCTTCCGCTACTACGCCGAAATGGCGCGCGACGACGCCGGCAAGATCGCCGGCACGACGCAGGCCGGATCGTTCCAGTATGCGCGCTACGAGCCCTACGGCACGTCGGTGCACATCATGCCCTACAATTTCCCGATCCTGTTGATGTGCTGGACCGTTGCCGCCTCGCTTGCCGCCGGCAATGCCTGTGTGATCAAGCCGGCCGAAGCGACGACATTGTCGACGCTGGACTACATGACCGTGTTCCGCTCCCTGCCTGAGGGCCTGGTTTCCTGCCTGCCCGGCACGGCGGCCACGGCGCAGGCTTTGATCGCCTCCGACCGCACCCATGCGGTTGCCTTCACCGGTTCGGTCGCCGCCGGCAAGGCAGTCGCCGTGGCCTGCGCCGAGCGCATGAAGCCTTGCGTCATCGAGGCCGGCGGCAGCGATCCGCTGATCATCAGCCGACACGCCCCGCTCGACGTGGCGGCCGCCGGCAGCGTCACCGCCGCCTTCCATCTCACCGGCCAGGTCTGCACCTCGGCCGAACGCTTTTTCGTCGTCGATGCCGTTCATGACCGCTTTGTCGAGCTGTTTGCGCAGAAGACACGGGCGCTGCGCATCGGCAACGGCCTCGACAAGACCGAGATCGGACCGCTGGTCAGCGAGGCGGCGCGGGCGAAAGTCATGCGGCTGGTCGACGATGCGATCCGCAGCGGCGCCAAGGCGATTACCGGCGGGCGTATTCCGCCGGCGCACAATGTCGGCTGGTTCTACGAGCCGACGATCCTGACCGGCGTCACCCCCGACATGGCGATCGTGCGCGAAGAATGTTTCGGACCGGTCGCCGCGATCTGCCGGGTCAAGGATTTCGACGAGGCGATAGCACTTGCCAATGACAGCCCGTTCGGGCTCGGCGCCTCGGTGTTCACCACTGATCTCGCCGAGGCGCATGAGGCTGCGGAGCGGCTTGAAGCCGGCATGGTCTGGGTCAACAATCCTCTGATCGACAATGACGCACTGCCGTTCGGCGGCTGGAAGGCGTCGGGCCTCGGCCGCGAGTTGGGACGCCAGGGGCTGGATGCCTTCCGCCGCTCCAAGATGGTGATCATCGATCACAAGCCGGCGATCCAGGACTGGTGGTATCCTTATCCCGACAGCTGGTTCCGCGAAGCCGGCGGCCGCAAGCACGTATGAGGTGACACAGGGTCAGCGCCGCCAAAGGGCCGCCACTTTAGCGCAGCGCTTTCTGCCCACCAGCGGCGGTGATGACGCCGACGATGATCAGTCCGGTCAGCAACAGCCGGACGCCGGCGCTGACGCCGAACGTGTTGAGCATGGTCAAGAGCAGCACCAGGAACAGGGCCGCGCCCCAGACGCCCGGCACATTGGCCTTGCCGCCGGCCACCGACGTGCCGCCGATGACGACGACGGCGATAGAGGCCAGCAGGTACTCATTGCCGATATCGACATTGGCGCCGCGGAAATAGCCGGCGAGCAGCGCCCCGTCGAGGCCGCCGAGCGCGCCCGACAGGGAGTAGGTGAGGAAGCGGATGCGGCCGACATTGACGCCGGCCAGCCACGCGGCGCGGATGTTCTGGCCGATCGCCAGCACCGAGCGACCATAGATCATGCGCTGCAGCGCGATCGCAGCACCGATGGTGAACAGCACGGTGAGGATCGCCAGCACCGGAATGCCAAGAATCTGCCAGTTGGTGAAACTGGCGAAGCCCGGCGGCGGCTTGATCTGCAAGCCGCGGCCATAGCTGATGTCGATCGACTGGATGATGAAGCTCGCCGACAGCGTGGCGATGATCGGCGGAATGCGCAGCGCCCAGATCAAGAGATAATTGGCGGCGCCGATCGCCATGCCGCAGGCCAGCGCCGCCAGCAGCCCGACGGCGATCATCGAATCGTTGCCGTCCATCACCTTCATGGCGACGGCGCTGGCGAGGCCAATATTGGCCGGCAGCGACAGGTCGACATTGCCCGGTCCGAGCGTGATGACGAACATCTGGCCGACACCGACGATGACGGTGAAGACGGCGAGCGAAAGTGCTGCCGTGATCATGCCGCCGCCGCCATATCCGCCGGTGAAGGTGATCGTCGCCAGCCACACCAGCAGCGCGCCGATGAAGGACCAGATCCAGGGTTTGGCGAGCAGCAATCGCAAAGATGCCATCGCTCATCTCTCCCTGCGGCTGATCAGCACCCGAGCCGCCAGCACGATGATGAGGATGGCGCCGTTGGCGGCCACCTGCCAATCGGGCGGGATGTGCATGAAGGTCAGCAGCGGCGACGCGGCAAGCGCCAGCGTCAGCGCGCCGATCACCGCGCCGATCGGCGATACCCGGCCGCCGACGAATTCGCCGCCGCCGAGGATGACGCCGGCGATCGACAGCAGCGTATAGCCCTTGCCGATATTGGCATCGGCCGAGGTGGTGATGCCGATCAGGGCCATGCCGGACAAAACGCCGAACAGGCCGGTCAATGCGAACAGCACGACCTTGGTCTTGAGCAGCGACCAGCCGGCACGGCTGAGGGCCGCGGCATTGCCGCCCGAGCCGCGCAGGATCACACCATACGAGGTGCGCATCAGCCCGAAATGGACGACCGCGGCAATCAGCAGCGCCGCAATGATCGGGAAGGGGATGAGAGGCGGCTTGAAGGCCATCAGCGACAGTAGCCAGTCCGGTGCCTTGCCGCCGGGCTTCGGCAGGATAAGGATGGCCAGACCCTGCCAGACAAAACTCATGCCGAGCGTCACCACGATTGAAGGCAGGTTGCGCAGATGGATCAGCGCGCCGAGCAGCGCATAGACGCCGATCGACCCGAGCAGGATCAAGACACCGACCAATGGCGCCTCCTTCAGCCACGTCGCCGTGACGCAGCCGACGAAGCCAACGAACGTGCCAATCGACAGGTCCAACTCGTTGCCGGCGATGACGAACATCTGCGCGATCGTCGCCAGGGCGATCGGGACCGCCAAATTGAGCATCAGACTGAAGCCGAAATAGCTGATGGCGCGCGGGTTGAGCCAGGCAATCGCCAGCAGCACCAGCACCAGCGACATCGCAGGCAGCAGCCCGCGGAGCAGGCGCGCCCGCGCCAGCGCGCCTCGCTCGGAGGAACTCCTGGGACCGGTCTCGATGGGTGCCGCCGTCATCTCAGGCCGCGTCGCCGAACGAGGACTGAATGATCTTTTCCTCGGTCAGCTCGTCGCGACCAAGCTTGGCGACGATCCGGCCGTTCTTGAAGACATAGATGTGATGGCAATTGTCGAGCTCTTCGGTTTCCGTGGTGTACCAGAGGAAGGTGCGGCCGCGGCCGGCCTCTTCGCGCACGAGGTCGTAGACTTCGAGCTTGGTGCCGATGTCGACGCCGCGCATCGGGTCGTCCATCAGCACGATCTTGGCGTCGGAACCGAGCGCCCGGGCAAACAGGACCTTCTGCTGGTTGCCGCCGGACAGCGAGAAAATGTTGTTGTTCATGTCAGGGGTGCGGATGCCGATTTTGCTTTGCCAGAAGGTTGCGAGTTCGGCTTCGCGCCGCGGCGAGATCAGCAGACCGTTGCGCAATCGCGCCAGCGAGCGGATGCCGATGTTTTGCGCAATCGACCATTGCGGAAAGATCCCGTCAGACTGGCGGTCGCCGGCCACCAGCGCTACCGGCGCGGTGACCACGATGCCGGTCTTGGCGCGCGCAGCGGCTGCGAAGATCGCCAGCAGCAGGTCGGTCTGGCCGTGGCCGGCAAGCCCGGCAAGGCCGATGATCTCGCCGGCATGCGCCACAAGCTCGTTGCCGTCCTGTTGCCGCGCCGGGCGGGCCCGAACCCGCAGCGACCCGGTCTCCGGCTTTTGGGTGGCGATTTCGGCCGCGATCTTCTCACGCGCTGCCGCTCCACCCATGGTGGTCACCAGCCTGTCGCGATCGAAAGCCTTAGCCGCATCCGACGCGACGACCTTGCCGTCGCGCATCACCACGATGCGGTCGGCATTCCCGAGCACCTCGCCCAGAACATGCGAAATCAGGATGCAGCTCTTGCCCGCGGCGACAAAGCGCCGGACGAAGGCCAGCAGCTGGCCGGCCGTGTGCGCATCGAGCGAGGATGTCGGCTCGTCGAGGATGACCAGCTCGAGCGGATCCTGCGTCACCGTGAAGGCGCGCGCCACCTCGACCATCTGCCGCCTGCCGATGGAGAGGTCGCTGGCGATATCGGCGGCGGAGATGCTGTGGCCCGGGAATATCTCGTCGAGCTTGGCCGCGATAAGATCGGCCGCCTTGCGCCGCCACCCGAAACCGCGCAGTGCCGGGTGGTTGATTCGGGTGTTCTCGGCAACGCTGAGGTTCGGGCACAGCGACAGTTCCTGGAACACGCAGCGTATGCCGAGTTGTTGGGCGCGCGGCACCGAATAATTATCCTCGATGCCGCCACGCACGGCGATCCGACCGCTGTCGGGCACGAGCGTGCCCGCCACCATATGCATGAGCGTCGACTTGCCCGCGCCATTGTGGCCGACGAGACCGACGCATTCGCCGGCGCCGACGTGGAAATTGACGCCGGCAAGCGCCCGAACGGCGCCGAAATGTATTTCGGCGCCGTCCAGCCTGACAATGTCCGCGTCACCCCTAGGCATCCCTAGCGATATCCGGTTGGCGATGCAGCTGGCAACGTGCCAAGCTCACTTGATGTTGGCTTTGATCGCCGCGATGGCGTCTTCCTGCGTGTATTCGTGGCTGGCGACGCCGCCCTTGGGGATGTTGGGCAGTTCGGCCTCGAAATTATCCTGGGTGAAGGCGAGGTATGGCACCAACAGGTCATGCGGCACATCGGTGCGGCCGTCGAGCACCTGCTGCGCCACCCAGAAGGCCAGCGACGACACGCCCGGCGCAATCGACGCCGACCAAGTCTGGTAGCCGTCCTTGTCCTTCTGTTCCTTCCACCACTGCAATTCGTCCTGGCGGTTGCCCATGATGATGGTCGGGCGCGGTTTGCCGGCGGCGGCGAAGGCCTGTGCCGCGCCATAGCCGTCGCCGCCCTGATCGACGACGCCGACGATTTCCGGCAGCGACGGCAGTATCGTCGCGACCGCCTTCTGCGCTGTGGTCTGGTCCCAGTCGCCGGTCACCGAACCGACGATCTTGAACTCGGGGTGGGCGGCGACGCCCTCCAGAATCCCGGCGTGGATGGCGTCGTCGATCGACGTGCCGGCAAGGCCGCGGATTTCCAGCAGATTGCCGCCCTCGGGATGGAACTTGGCCATCTGCTCGACTTCCTGCCTGCCCATGTCCTTGAAGTCGACGACGACGCGGTAGGCGCAGGGCTCGGTGACGATGCCGTCGAAGGAGACGACGACGATGCCGGCATCGCAGGCCTGCTTGACGGCGCCGTTGAGCGCGTCCGGCGAGGCGGCGTTGATGACGATGGCGTCATAGCCTTGCAGGATCAGGTTCTGAACCTGGGCTGCTTGGGTCGGCACTTCCTTGTCGGCCGTCGTGAAGATGTCCGCGGCGGCGACCACCCCGTCGGCGACCGCCTTCTTGGTGACGATGGCATAGCTGTCGAGCATCGCCTGCCGCCACGAATTGCCGGCATAATTGTTGGAAAAGGCGATCTTCTTGTCGCTGGTGTCGGCAAACGCGGTGCCTGACGCGAACATCGCCGCAAGGGCGCTCAAGACGAGTAGCTTCTTCATCTGTTATCCTCCCATGGATTGCTGGTCGTTGTTGGCTGCTGGTGACTGTTTTGACGTCCCTCGTTTCAATATTGCTCTTGTTTCAATATTGTCAGACAAATTTAGATGGGCGCACTTGTCAACAGCGATCGATGGCGGTTTGACGATCAACTTGCGGTGCAATGATTGAAAAGGCTGCGGCTCCTGGTTTAGGGGTGGGCAGGAGATCGAAAATCGAGATGGCAGGGACGCCGACTGATGCGCTGGGCGCACCCGGAATTCCGGCGCGCTGGACGTCGAGCGCCAAGAGCGGCGTCGGAACGGCGCTTTCGCCGGCCTGCCCTGTCAGGTTCACGATCAGCCACGGCATCCTCAACGAGGTCTATTATCCCCGCCTCGACAGCGCCTGCACCCGAGACATGGGACTGGTCGTCACCGGCCCCGGCTTCTATTTCTCGGAAGAAAAGCGCGATGCCGTGCACAGCGTCGAGCCGTTCGAGGATGGGGTGCCCGCCTACAGGCTGGTCAACACCGCCGCCACCTACCGGATCGAAAAGCGCATCGTTACGGACCCGGAACGTCCTGCTCTGCTGCAGGAAATCAGCTTCACGCCGCTGAGAGGCACGGTTGCCGACTACCGCGTCTACGCGCTGCTGGCGCCACATCTGGTCAACGCCGGCATGGCCAACACCGCCTGGGTCGGCGACCACGAGGGAAGGCCTGTCCTGTTTGCCTCGGGACGTGGCGTCTGCCTGGCGCTCGCCTCGTCGCTGCCCTGGGGAGAATGCTCGGCCGGCTATGTCGGTGTCTCCGACGGCTGGCAGCAACTCCGTCGTGACGGCCGGCTCGACCCGGCCTGCCGCAGGGCCGAGGACGGCAATGTCGCGCTGACCGGCGAGATCGGCTTTTCGGCCGCGAACCCGAAGGCGTTGCTGGCGCTGGGTTTCGGAGCGACGCCGCAAGAGGCGGCGGAAAATGCCTCGGCCAGTCTGAAGCGGGGTTTTGAGCCCACGGCCAAATCCTTTATCGAAAAATGGCGCAAATGGCAGGCTGGTTTGCTGCCGCTGGACCGGCATGTAGGAGGGATCAACACCTATCGCCTCAGCACGGCGGTTCTGGCAACGCATCGCTCATCCACTGGCGCGGCCGTCGCCAGCCTGTCGATCCCGTGGGGCTTCAGCAAGGGCGACGACGATATCGGCGGCTATCATCTGGTCTGGCCGCGCGACCTGGTCGAAACCGCGGGCGGCTTCCTCGCCGCCGGCGATCCGGCGCAAGCGCTTGAGATCCTCGCCTATCTCCGCTCGATCCAGCAGCCGGATGGGCATTGGCCGCAGAACGCCTGGCTCGACGGATCGGCCTATTGGCCGGGCATCCAGATGGACGAATGCGCGTTTCCGCTGCTGCTCGCAGACGCGCTGCGCCGGGCTGGGCATCTGGCAGACGCCGCGTTGCTCTCCTTCATGCCGATGATCGAGCGCGCCGCTTCCTATGTCGTGCGCAACGGTCCCGTCACCGGCGAAGACCGCTGGGAAGAGGATGCCGGCTACAGTCCGTTCACGCTCGCCGTCGAAATCGCCGCCCTGCTCGCCGCGGCCGACATGTTCGAAACTTGCGGCAAAGCAGAGCCGGCAAATTATTTGCGTGAAACCGCCGATGTCTGGAACGACCAGATCGAGCGCTGGACTTATGTCGCCGGCACTCCACTCGGTGAAGAGGTCGGCGTCGCGGGCTACTACGTCCGCATCGCACCGCCCGACACCGCCGGTGCGGCGTCGCCGAAAGACGGCTATGTGCCGATCAAGAACCGGCCGCCCGGCGATACCGACCAGCCGGCCGAGGCGATCGTCAGCCCGGATGCGCTGGCGCTTGTCCGCTTCGGCCTCAGGGCCGCCGATGATCCGCGCATCGTCGACACCGTCAAGGTCATCGATGCGCGGCTGCGCTGCGACCTGCCGCAGGGGCCCGTCTGGTATCGCTATACCAGCGACGGCTATGGCGAGCACGCCGACGGCGCGCCCTTCGACGGGACCGGCCAGGGCCGGCCCTGGCCGCTGCTGGTCGGCGAGCGCGCCCATTACGAACTGGCGGCGGGACGCAAGGACAAAGCAGCGAGCCTGTTAAAGACCCTGGAGGATTGTGCCGGGCCCGGAGGCCTGCTGCCGGAGCAGGTCTGGGATGGTCCCGACATGGCCGAACACGAACTGCGGCACGGCGGGCCGTCGGGCAGCGCCATGCCGCTGGTCTGGGCGCATTCGGAGCATATCAAGCTGCTGCGCTCGCTCAATGACGGCGCCGTCTTCGACATGCCGCGGCAAGGCGTGAAGCGCTACATCGAGGACAGGACCGCGGCGCCGCGCCGGACATGGCGCTTCAATCACAAGCTCCGCGCCATTCCCGCCGGCAAGCTGCTGCGCGTCGAACTGCTGACGCGGGCGGTGGTGCATTGGAGCAGCGACGATTGGGCGACCGTCCATGACGCGGAGACGACCGAGAATGCCTTCGGCATCCACCTCACGGACCTGCCCGTTGCCGATGTCCCGCTTGGCAATATGATCGTCTTTACTTTTTTCTGGCCCGATGCCGGCCGTTGGGAGAAGGTCGACTTTTCCATCGGTATCGACAAGCTGGACTAGAGCATGATCCCGAACCGAAGGTCCGCGTTAGCGAAAAGTGGAAACCGGTTTTCGGAAAAGATCATGCTCCAACGATAGAGCAATAGATCTTCTATCCCTCAAGAAGCAGGACGAAAAACATGCAGATCGGAATGATGGGACTGGGCAGGATGGGCGCCAACATGGTGCGGCGCCTGCTGCGCGATGGCCACGAATGCGTGGTCTACGACATCAACCCGGCCAGCGTTGAAGCCCTTGTGACGGCTGGCGCGATCGGAGCCGCTTCGATGGAGGAGTTCGCCGGCAAGCTGACCAAGCCGCGCAGCGCCTGGCTGATGCTGCCGGCGGCGATCACCAGCCGGATCGTCGACCAGGTGGCCGACCTGATGGAGCCGGGCGACATCATCGTCGACGGCGGCAATTCCTATTATCACGAGGCTGTCGACCATGCAGCGCGCCTGGCATTGAAAGGCCTGAACTATGTCGATGTCGGCACCAGCGGCGGCGTCTGGGGCCTCGAGCGCGGCTATTGCCTGATGATCGGCGGCCCCGACCGCGCGGTCCAGCATCTCGATCCGGTCTTCGCCACCCTGGCGCCAGGCGCCGACGCCGGGGCGCCTGCCCCCGGCAAGGATGCAGGAACCGCCCCGTTCGGCTATCTCCACTGCGGACCGAGCGGCGCCGGTCATTTCGTCAAGATGGTCCACAACGGCATCGAGTACGGCGTCATGGCCGCCTATGCCGAGGGCATGAACATCCTGAGGTCGGCGAATGCCGGTAAGCGACAGCGGACGGCCGACGCCGAAACCAGTCCATTGGAAAACCCTCAATACTACCAGTTCGACATCGATATCGCCGAGGTAGCCGAGGTCTGGCGGCATGGCAGCGTCATCGGCTCATGGCTGCTCGACCTCACGGCAGGCGCGTTGAAGGCCGATTCGAGGCTGACGCAGTTCGGCGGACGGGTTTCGGATTCCGGCGAAGGCCGCTGGACGCTGAAGGCGGCGATC
The DNA here is from genome assembly GCF_055811375.1 of Mesorhizobium sp. WSM4848. Lineage (NCBI taxonomy): Bacteria > Pseudomonadati > Pseudomonadota > Alphaproteobacteria > Hyphomicrobiales > Phyllobacteriaceae > Mesorhizobium > Mesorhizobium sp. WSM4848. The sequence continues at coordinate 24,196 of NZ_JBVVPX010000031.1, read as the reverse complement.
GACACCGGCGTGCCGGCGCCGGTTCTGTCCTCGGCCCTGTTCGACCGGTTCTCCTCGCAAGGCGAATCCGAATTCGCCGACAAGCTGCTGTCCGCCATGCGCTATGCCTTTGGCGGCCATGTCGAAAAGCCGAAGACCGGCTCGTGACGGGGAAGACACGCTCATGAACCAGGAACGGTCCGACACGCTGGTGCTTTTCGGGGCGACCGGCGACCTCGCCCACAAAAAAATCTTCCCGGCACTTTATGCCATGGCGGCCAAGGGAACGCTCGCCGAGCCGGTGATCGGCGTCGCTTTCGACGCTTGGGACCTGAAGCAGTTGCAAGAGCGCGCCCGCGACGGCATCGTTAGGGACATCGGCAAGGTCGACGAAAAAATCTTTGCGAAACTTGCCTCGCTGCTTCGCTATGTCAGCGGCGACTACCGCAGCGCGGCGACATTCGAGAAGCTGAAAAGCGCGCTCGGAACCGCGCAGCACCCGCTGCACTATCTGGCGGTGCCGCCGACCATGTTCGAGACGGTCATCCAGGGGCTGGAGCAGTCGGGCGCAGCCCAGGGCGCGCGTCTGATGGTGGAAAAGCCTTTCGGTCACGATCTGCAATCGGCGCGCTGGCTGAACCGGGTCCTGCACCTGGTGTTCGACGAGCAGTCGATCTTTCGCATCGACCATTATCTCGGCAAGGAGGCGATCCAGAACCTACTCTATTTCCGCTTCGCCAATTCCTTTCTCGAACCGATCTGGAACCGCAATTTCGTCGAGAGCGTGCAGATCACCATGGCCGAGGATTTCGGCGTCGAAGGCCGCGGCCGCTTCTACGACGAGGTCGGCTGCATCCGCGATGTCATCGAGAACCATCTGCTCAACATCCTGCTGCTGCTGGCCATGGAGCCGCCCGTTGGCCGCTCGGCCGACGATCTGATCGACGAGAAGGTGCAGGTGCTGCGGGCGATCCGGACGCTGACCAGGGACGATGTCGTGCGCGGCCAATTCAAAGGCTATCTCAGCGAGCCGGGCGTCGCGCCGAATTCGCCGGTCGAGACCTTCGCGGCGGTGCGTTTCTTCGTCGACACCTGGCGCTGGCGGGACGTGCCCTTCTTCATCCGTGCCGGCAAATGCATGCCGGTGCACGCCACCGAGGTCATCGTGCGTTTGAAGCGGCCGCCGCTCGACGTCTTCGACCCGATCAAGCCGGGCGACGCCAACTACGTGCGCTTCCGCATCGACCCGCAGGTGGCGATCTCGATCGGCGCCCAGCGCAAGGCCGCTGGTGACGACATGGTCGGCGAGCAGGTCGAACTCACCGCGCTCGACGACAGCAAGGGCGACATGCCGCCCTATGAGCGGCTGATCGGCGACGCCATGAACGGCAACGGCCAGCTGTTCACCCGCCAGGACGCCAGCGAGCTCGCCTGGCGGATCGTCGGCCCGGTGCTGGGCGACACCACCCCGCCACAGCTTTATGAGCCGGGGACGTGGGGCCCGGCCGATGCGATGGCCGGGTTCGGACCGCCGAACGGCTGGATCAATCCGGCGAAATGAACTCGGAGGCGACGCAATGGCCAAAGCGGCGAAAGAGCCGGCACGGGACAGCGACAAGATCGTGCTTGCGATCGATATTGGCGGCTCCCATGTCAAGATCCTCACCAGCGCCGGCGGCGAGGAGCGCAGAACGGATTCCGGGCACGGCCTGACGCCGCAGCAGATGATCGCGGCCGTGCAGACGCTCGCCGATGGCTTGCCCTATGATGTCATCTCGATGGGTTATCCCGGCCCGGTGCACCACAACAGGCCGCTGACTGACCCTGCCAATCTCGGCGAGGGCTGGGTCGGATTTGACTTCGCAACGCAGTTCGGCAAGCCGGTGAAGGTGGTCAACGACGCGCTGATGCAGGCCATCGGCAGCTACGAAGGCCGGCGGATGCTGTTCCTCGGCCTCGGGACGGGGCTCGGTACTGCCATGATTGTCGACAATGTCGCCCAGCCGATGGAACTCGCGCATCTTCCCTACAAGAAGGGCGGCAGTTTTGAGGATTATGTCGGCGAACGCGGCCTTGAAAAGCGCGGCAAGAAGAAATGGCGCAAACACGTGTTCGACGTCGTCGAGCGGCTGCGCGCCGCCCTGCAGCCTGACTATGTGGTCATCGGCGGCGGCAATGTCGACAAACTGGACGAATTGCCTGCCGGTTGCAGGCGCGGCGACAACACACGCGCCTTCGAAGGTGGATTTCGACTGTGGCGCGACAAATCCCTGGTTGTCTGATATTATGGGGGTTTAGGGCCAGACCTGTTGATCTGGCCTGTCCGTTAGTATTGTTATTCAAAATAATGTGTGGCTTGGTACGGCGTCATTGCGTTACGCAGATTTGCCGACTAGGAATTCTGCGACCCCACCAACGGAGAAAATAGATTGACCGACGACAGCAACAAAGCCCGCAAGGACATCGACCTTCTCGAACTGACCGCTCACATCGTGTCCGCTTACGTCGAGAAGAACCGCTTGCCCGCTTCCGGCCTCGGCGATCTCATCGCCAGCGTCAGCGCGTCGATAGGTGGGCTCGGACAGCCCGCCGTTCCGGTCGCAGCACCGCTGATCCCGGCGGTTAATCCCAAGAAATCGGTGACGCCAGACTACATCATCTGCCTCGAAGACGGCAAGAAGTTCAAATCCCTGAAGCGCCATATCGGCGTTCATTTCGGGCTGACGCCGGATGCCTATCGCGCCAAATGGGGCTTGCCGGCCGACTATCCGATGGTCGCCCCCACCTACGCGGCCTCGCGCTCGCAGTTGGCGAAGGCGATCGGCCTTGGCCGCAAGGCCGCCCCGCCGGCGCCGGTCAAGAAGACCAGGAAGCCCAAGGCCACGGTCTGACGCATTCGAAGCCGCCCTTGACGCTGGAGATTGGCGAAAGCCGTCGCGACGTCCAATCTCCCCCCTTGAGGGGGAGATGCCAATTTGTGGCAAAGAGGGCAGGACAGAGGGGGGTGCGGGGGGAACTCGACCTGCGCGCCTGACAGCCTCTCCACCTCCGCCGAGCTGTGCAATAGCATGGTAGCCGGAAATCCTTGATCCAGAGCGGATTTTGGCGCGCGCCTCGCACCGAACTGCGTTAAAAGCGCTGTGGTCGGACTAGCGCCCTCATGGAAGTGCCCCGCCGGCCGACTTCCTTGCCACGGGGCCTGATTCATGACACCCGAACCTCACGCACCGCCCGACCGGCGCTATGCCGCCTTCCGGCACAAACCCTTCCTGAGCTATTGGGCGGCGCGCTTCCTCGCCACATTCGCCACCCAGATCGTATCCGTCGCCGTCGGCTGGCAGGTGTACGACCTGACCCGCGATCCGTTCGATCTCGGCCTTGTCGGCGTTGTCCAGTTCCTGCCTTCGCTGCTGCTGGTGCTGATCACCGGGGTGGTCGCCGACCGTTTCGGCCGCCGTCTGATCATGGCGCTGATGGTGCTGCTGGAGGCGATCTGCGCGCTGGCCCTGCTGCTGTTGACGCTGCGCGGTCTTAGCGGACCGGGATTGATCTTCGGCGTGCTCGCCATGTTCGGCATCGCGCGCGCCTTCTTCGGACCGGCTGCAGCGTCGCTGTTCGCCAACCTTGTGCCACCAGAGGATTTCGGCAACGCGATCGCCTGGAATTCGTCTGCCTGGCAGACCGCGACCATCGTCGGACCGGTCGCCGGCGGCTTGCTCTACGGGCTCTCGGCGCAAGCGGCATACGGCACCGCTGCCGTTTTGATGTTTGTCGCCGCGGTGCTGGTCTTCACCATCCCAAAACCTGCCCAGCGCAGCGAGACCGACAGGCCGACGATGCAGGCCCTGTTTGCCGGCTTCGGCTATATCTGGAGCGAGAAGATCGTGCTCGGCGCCATTTCGCTCGATTTGTTCGCAGTGCTTTTGTCCGGCGCCACGGCGCTGCTGCCGGTCTATGCGCGCGACATCCTCGAACTCGGCCCATGGGGCCTGGGACTGTTGCGTTCGGCACCGGGGATCGGCGCCATCTGCGTTGCCATCTGGCTGGCCGGACATCCGATCCGCAACCATGCCGGCGTGGTCATGCTCGGCTTCGTCGCGCTGTTCGGCGCCTTCACGGTGCTGTTCGGCCTTTCCACCATCACCTGGTTGTCGATCGCGGCGCTCGCCTTGCTCGGCGCCGCCGACATGTTCAGCGTCTACATCAGAGAGACGCTGATCCAGCTGTGGACGCCGGACGAGGTTCGCGGCCGCGTCAACGCCGTCAATCAGGTTTTCGTCGGCGCCTCCAACGAGCTTGGCGAATTCCGCGCCGGCACCATGGCGGCATTGATCGGCACCGTGCCCGCGGTGGTGATCGGCGGCGTCGGCGCAGTCGTTGTCGCCGGGCTGTGGGCGGTGCTGTTCCCGCAGCTGCGCAAGGTCCGCCACCTCAACGGGCGAAACTGACCCGGGGCGCACTGATCCGGGCAAAACCAGATCACGACAGCGCCGGCTTGCCGAAGATCGTCTGCAGGAATTCGCCGAGCCAGCGTTTCAGATGCATGTCCCAGATCAGCCGGCCGCCGAGGTGATCGCGACCGGGCTGCGCGCCGGGCAACTCGAAGCGATGCGCGCCGCGAACGACCCAGCGCTGCATCATCGCCCTGGTCAATTCGCCATGGAACTGGATGCCCCAGGCATTGTCGCCATAACGAAAGGCCTGGTTGGGATAGGTTTCGGCGGTCGCCAGCAGCGTCGCGTCCTTCGGCAGCGAAAAGCCCTCGCGGTGAAACTGATAGACCATCTCAGGCCAGCGCATCAGCTTCCGGCCCGCCTCGGTCGCTGTCAGCGGATACCAGCCGATCTCGACCAGCCCCTCGCCATGACCCTCGACCTTGCCGCCAAGATGATTGACCAGCATCTGCGCGCCGAGGCAGATGCCGAGCAACGGCCGGTTCTCCCTGAGCGGAATTTTTAGCCAGTCGGTCTCACGGCGGACGAAGTCGTCCTCGTCATTGGCGCTCATTGGTCCGCCGAACACCACGGTTCCGGCATGACCGTCCAGTGTTTCCGGCAAGGCGTCGCCGAGCGGCGGGCAGCGGAGATCGAGCTCGAAGCCTTCTTCGATAAGCATGTGGCCGACGCGCCCGGGGCTCGAACTCTCCTGATGCAGCACGATCAGGATTTTTGGTCTCGGCCTCGGCGTGGATGGCATGGGGGATCCCGTCTATTCGTCGCTCGACGTTCCAGCGGCGCCCGGCACTTCGGCGGCCGCCTTGCGGCGTGCCTCGACGCGGTCGTGGCGTTCGACATCCATCAGCTCGGCGACCCGCCAGACGATATTGTCCTCGAGCTCGTGCAATTCGCCATCGGCATAGACGATTTCCCACATCAGGCCGATGAAGGCTTTGCGCGCGTCTGGATCGAGCTGGCGCTTCAATATGCTGGTGAAGGCGTAGAGGTCGATCGCCTCATTGTCGGCCCGCTCGCCGGCAGCGGCAAGCGCGTCGAGCTCGTCGCCGCTGATCGAATAGCTTTCCGCCAGCACCGTCTTGAACCGCTCCCATTCGGCATCTTGACGCACGCCGTCAGCACTCATCACATGGTAGAGAAGGGCGGATGCGGCAACGCGCGGATCATCGGCGTTGTTGCGGGCGCTGCCGGCTGCCGGCAGGTCTATCAGAAACGACAGAACGCGTTCGAACATGTGATTCTTACTTCCCATCAGGCAAAACTATCAAGCGCAGCCAAATCAAAACAATCGAAACTTGCGCGGTTTTTGGTCTTCGTCGTCCGGATCGACGCCGGGATCGTCTGGCAGCCGGGCCATTTCCTCCGCCGGTTCGACAGCGTCGCCATCCGGCGGCACCGCGGCAGACGCCGTGGCGGTGACCGGCGCAACATCGCCTACGCCAGTTTCCGATGCCGCCGCGGTGGTCGGCCTTTCGGCCGATCCAGCGGGGTTCAACTCGATTACATTTTCCTTTGCCGGCTTCGTTGGCGCCGCAATTGTCGGCACCGCGGCGTCCGGGGCATCCTCGTCACTGTCGATGAGCTGGCCAAGCCGCTCCATCGGCGCACGCCACTCGAACGCGTCGAGCTTGCCGGTGATCGGCGACACCGGCGCCCAGCGTTCGGAGACGACGCCGTCGGCGACCCAGGCCGGATCGCCCGGTGCACGCACTGCCTTGGACAAAAGCTGCCGCACCTTGCCCTGATCGCCGGTCTCGGCCTCCTCGATGTCGGCCAGAAGCAGATAGGCGCCTTCGCGGCGATCCATGCGGATAGCCGCCTCGGCCTCTTTGCGGGCGGCCGAAAAGTCCTGCGCGTCGAGCGCGGCGCGCGCCACCGCCAGCGACGATTCGGCGTGGTTCTTCTTCATCTCCTGCAGCTTCCTTGCCCGGTTCAGCCGGTCGAGCACGGCATCGCCTGGCCGGGCATGGGTGTAAAGCTCGGCGATCTCTGGATGCGGCTCGGCTTTCCACGCCGTTTCGAGGATCTTCGCGCCCTTGCGCACATCATTCTGTCTGAGCAGCAGTTTGGCTGCGATCACCGCCGCCGGCGCGAAATCCGGCCGCAGCCGGTTGGCCTCCAGAGCAGCGGTTTTGGCGGCATTGGGATCGCTGTCGATCAGCGCCTGCGCCTTGGCGGTGAGCAGCACGGCGCGACGCCGGTTGGCGGCATCGCGCTCGATCTGTCGCGTCGATTTCTGCGCCTCGACCAGTTTCAGCGCGCCGTCCCAGTCGCCGCGACCGGTCAGGTCTTCCAATGTCGATTCGGCGGCCCAGGCCAGCTGCGGCGCCATCGCGGCGGCGCGGCCGGCGTAGTGCCGCGCCGCGTTGCGATCGCCGAGGCGTTCGGCCTCAAGATAAAGCCCGCGCAGGCCGAGCAGCCGCATTTCGGGATCGTCGAGCATGGTTTCGAACTTTTCGCGGGCACCCTCATGGTCGCCTTCGAGCAGCGAGGCTTGCGCCTCCAGCAATTGGATCAGCGGCTCCTGGTCGGAGCGGATTAGCTTTGCCGCTTCCTTGGTCTTCTTGCGGGCGAGCGCTCCGTCACCGGCGCCGGCGGCAATCATGCCGGTCGACAGCGCCTGGTAGCCACGATCGCGACGGCGCACACGGAAATAGCGCGAAATGGTGTAGGGGCTGTTCCACAGCGCCTTCAGCAGCCACCAGACGATCATCACTGCGGCTACCACGGCAACGACCGCCACCGCCGCCACCATCAGGCTGACCTGGTATTGATAGCCGCTGAAGGTGACGACCATCTCGCCCGGCCGGTCGGCCAGCCAGGCGAAACCCAGCCCGAGCGAGAAAACAACGGCGAGGAAAAGCAGAATGCGAATCATCAGGTTGCCCTCACGCCTTCATCGCACTGGCGATCAGCGCGTCGACCTGCTTCTCGACCTCGATTCGCGCCTTCAGTTTGCCGGCAAATTCGGCGCCGGCAGCCTTCACCGCCTCGGGCAGCGTATCGTATTCGCTGAGCGCCTTGGCGTAATCGCCCTGGGTAACCGCCACCTCCATGCGCGCGACGGTTTCCGGTGCCCCGGCGCCTTCGACGGCACCGATCGGCCTGACCTTGACCAGCGATTGCGCGCTCGATAGCAGGTTTTGCAGGAAGCCGGCATTCTGGTCGGAGGGCTCGGAGGCAGCGACCATGGCATTGGCGGCGGCAGGCATTTCGGTTGCGATCTCCGACCGGGTCGGAACGCCCTTTTCGGCGTAGGGACGCAAGGCTGCGATCTCTGGAGCATCCGACGCAATCGCCGTAAAGGTTTCGAGTTCGGCGGCGAATGGCGCACCACGGTCGAGTGCTGCCTTCAGCGCTGATGCGGCGATGGCGAGCGCAACCTTCGGCTGCCCGGCCTGTGCCTCGACCTTGCCGGAAAGCTGCGACACCGACTGTTCCAGTGCCGCAAGCCGGCCGTCCTGTGCCTTCGCCGTCTCACCGGCGGATTTCACCGCCGCTTCGAGCCCGGCCAGCTTGTCATTGAGCGGCCCGAGATCGACCGGCGCCGTGTTGCCGGTCTGGCCAAGCGCCGCAACCGCCGTCTCGATCTGCCTGACCTTGTCGCCGAGGGCTGCAAGCCCGGCAGTGTCGCCTGCTCCGCCCTGCTCGATCGCCGATTTCAGCGCCGCGACATCCGTCTTGACCTGATCCAGCGCCGACGACAGCCCGTCCACCTTGGCCGAGGCGTCATTGTTGCCGGCTGTATCCCTGAGCCCGGCAATCTCGCTCTTCAGCGCAGCGATTTCGCTATTGACACCATCGAGCGACACGCCGCCCGAGGGTGAATCGCCAACCCCTGGCGCGCCGAGCAGGCCGGCAAACTGCAGCCCTCCGGCGGCAGCCAGCGCGATGACGCCGCCGATAACGCCGGCAGCGAGGCCGTTGATGCCGCCACGCTTCGGCTGTGCTTGCATATCTTCAGTCCCTGTCTGGGTTTCCTCCGGCGCGTCTGCGGCACTCGCCTTGGCCGATGCGTCCTTGGCCGATGCGTCGTCGAAACTGTAGTCGAAGGCCGGCTTCGCCGATGCCTCCGAGCCGGCCGGATAGGTTGGCTTGGGCCCTTCAGGACCTTTGGCGCCACCCTCTGCCGGCTGTTCCGAGCCGGCCGGCGGGGCCGCTTCGGCATGTTCCCACGGCTCGATGTCGGTCTGGTCGGCATGCACGGGCTCTTCAGGGGCTTCCGGCTGCGACGCGTTTGCCGCTTCCTCAGCCTTCGCCTCGTCGGTCCGCCCGTTGGCGGCATCCTCGTCGGCAACGCGCGACACAGCGCCGGGCTCGAGTTCGATGGTCACCGGCTCGCGACGGCTTTTCGAATGCCGCATCTTCGGCGTCTTGACCATGCTTGGGCTCCGCAAATTTCGCTTCGGGATGGTTCAGAAAGGGTCTAGCACATCACCAAGCGGTGAAAAGGGGCGGCGTGATGACACGGGGTCAAGGCGACGTCCGCAAAAGCTCCAGCAGCGCCTCCTCGCTGGGCTCCGGCGCAACGCGGAGCTTTTCTGAGGCAACAGTCTCCAGGGCTGCGGCGATACGTCCGGACAGGGCAAAAAAACATGTCTTTTTAAAAAGCTCACCCAGCGCCGGCCGCCCGGCCAGGGCCCGCATCGCTGTGGCCGCCTTGGCCGAAAAGAGCAGCACCGCCTCGACCGGCCGGCCGGACAAGCGCGCAAGAACGGCCTCGTCGGAATAATCCAGCGCGACGGTGTTATAGGTCTCGACGGCACGAACCTGAACGCCTGCCGGCTGCAGCCGCTGCTCGAAACCCGAAAACCGCACCCGCCCGCACAAATAGACGATGGTTTGTCCGGCGTAATCGCCGGCAAGCGCATCCGCCAGCGCCGCGGCATCGCCCGGCCCTTCGCCGACGGACAGAAACCCGGCTGCACGGGCAGCCTGCGCCGTCCGTCTGCCGACGGCATGGCAAGGCAAACCGGCGAGCGCCGTGCTGATTTCCTTCGGCGCATGGCGCACGGCATTGCCGCTGGTGACGGCAACGGCCGCGGCATTGGTTGCGACCCCGGCCGCATCGACCGGCAGCGCCACCGTTTCGGTCAGCGGCAGCAGGATCGGCTTAAAACCCAGGTCCTCAAGCCGCTGTGCCGTGCGCGAGGCGCCCGGTTCTGGCCTCGTCACCAGGACGCGGCGCATGTCAGGCCCAGCCGTCGAAGAATTCTTCGCCGGCTTTCGCCCGCACGGTCCTGGCGGCGTCCTCGCCGATGCGCGCGGCATCCTGCGCCGGGCCTTCCGCCTTTACCTCATGGGATTGCGCGCCGTCCGGCGAGATGATCAGCCCGCTGAAGAAGACCGTGTCGGCCGATATTGTCGCATGGCCGGCGATCGGCGTGCGGCAGGAACCGTCGAGCGCCGCCAGGAAAGCGCGTTCGCAGGCCAGCGCCTGCCCGGTCGGCACGTCGTGGACTGCCGTCAGCATCCTTTCGGCATCGAGGTCGCCGATGCGGCTTTCGATGCAGATCGCGCCTTGCCCCGGCGCCGGCGGAAAGCTGTCGAGCGGCATCAGGTCGGTGACGACATCTTCGAGCCCGAGCCGCTTCAGACCGGCATAGGCAAGGATGGTGCCGTCGGCGACGCCCTCGTCGAGCTTGCGCAGCCGCGTCTGCACATTGCCGCGGAACATCACCACGTCGAGGTCCGGCCGCATTCGCCGGATCAGCGCCTGACGCCTGAGCGACGACGAACCGACCTTCGCGCCGTGCGGCAATCCGGCGATCGTTTTGGCCGCCTTGCCGACGAAAGCGTCGCGGGCATCCTCGCGCGGCAGGAAGGCAGACAGTTCCAGCCCGTCGGGCAACACTGTTGGCATGTCCTTCGACGAATGCACGGCGATGTCGATGCGGCGCGCCAGCAGCGCCTCCTCGATTTCCTTGGTGAACAGCCCCTTGCCGCCGGCTTCCGACAGCGGCCGGTCCTGAATGCGATCGCCGCTGGTCGAGATGACGACCACCTCGAATGCCTCAACCACCATACCGTGAGCGGCCATCAGCCGCGCCTGCGTTTCATGCGCCTGCGCCAGCGCCAGGGGGCTGCCGCGTGTTCCGATTTTCAAGGTTGTTTGCATGGCGCGCTGTCCGTGATAACCCCCGGCAGATCAAGGTCTGTTGAGATTCAGGTCAGGCCGAGCCGAAAATTGTGGTTTCCGAGAACCGGAGCGGAGCGTACTTTGAATACGTGAGCACCGGAAGCGCAGGAACCCGCCATTTGCAGGCCGGCATCACCTGAATATCAACAGACCTTGGGCTTTCTCCTAACGGGGAAAGCCTGGTTGTACAATCTCCAGGGATGGCAACGAATTGATCCGCGTGCTGGGCATTGAGACGAGTTGCGACGAGACCGCCGCCAGCGTGGTAGCACTGGAAGGTGGCGGCGCGCCGAAAATCCTGTCCGATATCGTGCTCAGCCAGATCGAAGAGCATGCCGCCTTCGGCGGCGTCGTCCCGGAAATCGCCGCGCGCGCTCATGTCGAGGCGCTGGACGGCATCATCGAGGCCGCGCTTGCCGATTCGGGAGTCGATCTCGCCGATATCGACGCGATCGCTGCGACCGCCGGCCCCGGCCTCGTCGGCGGTCTGATCGTCGGGCTGATGACGGCCAAGGCGATCGCAGCCGCGGCGAACAAGCCGCTGATCGCCATCAACCACCTCGAAGGCCATGCGCTGACCGCGCGGCTGACCGACGGGCTCGACTTTCCCTATCTGTTGCTGCTGGTGTCCGGCGGCCACACGCAGATTGTCGTGGTTCGCGGCGTTGGCGACTACCAGCGCTGGGCGACGACCATCGACGATGCGCTCGGCGAAGCTTTTGACAAGACGGCCAAGATGCTCGGCCTGCCCTATCCTGGCGGGCCGAATGTCGAGAAGGCGGCGGCGACCGGCGACGCCGCGCGCTTCGCCTTCCCGCGCCCGATGAAGGGCTCGGCGCAGCCCGATTTTTCCTTTTCCGGGCTGAAGACCGCCGTGCGCCAGGCAGCGACGGCCATTGCCCCTTTGAGCGACCAGGACGTCGCCGACATCTGCGCCTCTTTCCAGGCGGCGGTGGCGGATGCGCTGGACGATCGTGTATCGAGGGCGCTGAACCGTTTCGGCCAGGAATTTCCGAGCGAGCTGAAGCCTGCGCTCGTCGTTGCCGGCGGTGTCGCCGCCAACCGGACGATCAAGACGACACTCGAAGCCCTGTGCGAAAAAGCCGGATTTGCCTTCGTCGCGCCGCCGCTCAAGCTCTGCACCGACAACGCGGCGATGATCGCCTGGGCCGGCATCGAGCGGCTGCGCGCCGGCATCGCGGGAGAAAACACCACCGATTTCGTTCCGCGTTCGCGCTGGCCGCTGGACAGCATCTCCGCTCCGATGGTCGGCTCGGGCCGGCGCGGAGCCAAGGCATGAGCGGTAGCGGGCACAAGCCGCCAAGCGGCTGGCGTATTGCCGTGCTCGGCGGCGGTGCCTGGGGCACGGCGCTGGCGCTGGCCATGCTGCGCGCCGGCCATTTCGTGCGCCTCTATGCGCGCGACCCGGAGACCGTCGCCGCGATCGACCGTGGCGAAAATCCGCGCTATCTGCCTGGCATCGCGCTCGAGGCCGGCATCGTGGCAACGAGTGATATCGAGGCCGCGCTCGACGACGCCGACTGCGTTCTGGCCGTGGCGCCGACGCAGTCGCTGCGCGCCATGCTGGCCACCGCGAGAGCCCATATGCCGAAAGACGTCCCGCTGGTCCTCTGCGCCAAGGGCATCGAGCGCGACACCGGCGCGCTGCTGTCGGCGATCGCTGGAGAGATCCTGCCTGAAAATCCGATCGCCGCCCTGTCTGGCCCGAGCTTCGCCACTGACGTCGCCAGGGGGCTGCCGACGGCCGTGGTGGTCGCCGCCGGCAATGAGTATCTGGCGGCCGACCTGGCCGCGCGCTTTTCGGCGCAGAATCTGCGCTGCTATTCTAGCGACGACCTCATCGGCGTCGAGATCGGCGGCGCGCTGAAGAACGTCTTCGCCATTGCCGCCGGTGCGGTCACCGGCGCCGAGCTCGGCGCCAGCGCCCAGGCCGCCATGGTGACGCGCGGCTTTGTCGAATTGCGCCGCATCGGCGCTGCTTTCGGCGCCAGGCCGGAGACGCTGATGGGGCTTTCCGGCCTCGGCGACCTGTTGCTCACCTGCTCGTCCGCCCAGTCGCGCAATTTCGCCTACGGGCTGGCGCTGGGGCAGGGCAAGCCACTCGCCGGGCTGCCCTTGGCCGAAGGGGTGCCGACGGCGGCGATCGCCGCTCGCATCGCCACCGAGCGCAACATCGACGCGCCGATCATCATCGCCGTCGCCGCCATACTGGACGGCACGATCACCATCCGTCAGGCTGTGTCGGCTCTGATGACAAGGCCGCTGAAGACCGAAACCGACATGTAATGTTGAACAATCCGGAGATGGAAAGATGCTGTTTGCACTGATTTGCAAGGACAAGCCTGGAGAGCTGCAGGTGCGGCTCGATACGCGGCCCGAGCATGTTGCCTTTTTGGAGGGACTGAACGGCGAGAACAAGCTGGCCTTCGCCGGTCCGTTCGTCGACGCCGACGGCAAGCCGAACGGCAGCCTCGTCGTGGTCGAGGCGCCCGATCTGGCCGCGGCAGAAGCGCTGTCGGCAGCAGACCCCTACGCCAGGGCAGGGCTGTTCGAGAGCGTCGAAATCCGGCAATGGAATTGGACCTTCAACAAGCCGGCGATTGCCTGATAGCCAGCCGCCAGGAGGAGCAAAAACAATGAACTACTGGCTGTTCAAATCCGAACCCTCGGTCTTCTCCTTCGAGGACCTCAAGGCGAAGGGCAAGGCCGGCACGCAGTGGGACGGCGTGCGCAACTATGCGGCGCGCAACAACATGAAGGCGATGCAGATCGGCGATCTCGGCTTCTTCTACCATTCCAACGACGGGCTCGACGTGGTCGGCATCGTCGAGGTCTGCGCGCTGGCCCATCAGGACACCACCACTGACGATCCGCGCTGGGAATGCGTCGATATCCGTGCCGTCAAGGATGTGCCGAAGCCGGTGACGCTGGAACAGGTCAAGGCCAATCCCAAGCTTGCCGAGATGGCGCTGGTCCGGCTCGGACGACTTTCCGTGCAGCCGGTGACGCCGGCCGAATGGAAAGAGGTCTGCGGCATGGGCGACCTGACGCCGGCGCCGTGACGGCGCTGACGCCAAACAGCGCGAGAAACTTCATCCTCGACAACACGACGCTGATGGCGCCGCCGCATGTGCCGGAGATCCTGCTGCATCTGGCCGACGAGGCGCATGATCTGTGGCAGCGGACCGAGGACGAACTGGCCGAAATCGGCCTGCCGCCGCCTTTCTGGGCCTTCGCCTGGGCCGGCGGCCAGGGCCTTGCCCGCTACATCCTCGACAATCCGTCTGATGTGCACGGCAAGCGCGTGCTCGACTTTGCCTCCGGTTCCGGCCTTGTCGCCATTGCGGCAGTGAAGGCCGGCGCGGCAGAGGTGATCGCCGCCGACATCGACCCGTTCTGCGCGACCGCGATCCGCCTCAACGCCGACGCCAATGGCGTCGGGATAATGTTTCTTGGCACCGACTGCATCGGAACCGATGCGGGCTGGGATGTGGTCCTGGCCGGTGACGTCTTCTACGACCAGTTGCTCGCCGACAGGCTGAAGCCATGGTTCGCGACGCTCAAGGCGCGTGGCGCCGACATCATCGTTGGCGATCCCGGCCGCTCCTATCTGCCGAAAGCCGGACTGGAGCCGCTCGCCGTCTACGAAGTGGCGGTAACCCGGGCGCTGGAAGACGCGCTGGTCAAACGCACCACCGTCTGGCGGTTTGCTTGACGACATCGCCGAACAGGCGTTCCATAACGCTTTGTTTTTGAGAGTGTCGTTGTCCCAAAGACCGCTTGGCACCCCCGGCTCGGCCCCGGGGCATGCTTTTGGCCGACATGCTTCCGCGGAGGGAAATCATGGATTTTTTCAGCCGTGAACTGGCTGGCGGTGATCGTCGCCGCGGTGGTGGCGTGGTTGTTCGGCGCTGCCTGGTACATGGGCCTGAGCAAGCCGTGGCTCAAGGCCACCAAGCTTGATCCGGCGACCATGACTAAATCGCCGTTGCCCTTCGTCATCAGCTTCATCGCGGAACTTGTCATGGCGCTCGTCATGTCTCTGGTCATCGGAGCGATGACCGGTGGCGAACCGAGCCTCGTTGCCGGGCTCGTCTTCGGCTTCGTTCTCTGGCTCGGATTCGTCGCCACGACGCTATCCGTCAATCATCGCGACCAAGGGTTCGGCTGGGACCTGACCATCATCGACTGCGGCCACTGGCTCGGCGTGCTGCTTATCATCGGCGCGGTGATCGGCTGGTTCGGCGCGGCGGATGTCGCGGGCTGACGCTGCCGCCATGAATCGCAATGAGGCCGGTCAAACGCGACGCGCTTTAGTCGGCGACTGCCGGCTGATCACTCAGAGCGACCTGAAGCTCATCCAAGCGTCGGCTCCGGCTGCGGGTTGTGAACTTCGTTGAGGAGCCAATCCCTGAACGCCACGACCCTGGGATCGTTGGCGGATGCGATGGGATAGACCAGGAAGTAGGCGAATTCGGGCGGAACCTTGATGCCAAGTTCGAAGGGCCGGATCAGCCGGCCCTCGGAAAGGTCGTTCGCCACCATGGCAAAATCGGCGAGCGCAACGGCATTGCCGTCGAGCGCGGCCTGAACGGCGTCGGTCGAGGTGCCGAACACGATCGTCCGGCTGTCGTCGAAATCGTCGACGCCGGCCGCCGCCATCCACATCCGCCAGTTTGGCCAGGTCACGCCTTGTCGCGCCCACTCGATGTGGGCGAGCGTGTGATGGAAGAGATCGCGCGGCTCGCGCAGCGGCGAGCCGGAGGCCAGCAGGCTGGGGCTGCACACAGGGATGATGATGTTGTCGAACAGCCGGTGGGTGCAAAGGCCGGGATATTTTCCCGCGCCGAAACGGATGCCGACATCGACGTCGTCCAGGTCGAAATCGCGCAATTCAGAGGCAATGTCGAAGCGGAGTTCGATGCCCGGTCGCTGCTTGCGAAAATCGTCGACGCGTCGCATCAGCCATTTTGTCGCGAACTGGGCGTCGAGTGTCACTTTCAGCAACGCCGTTCCACGCGCTAGCTTGTGCGCCCGTGAGACGGCCCGGCCAAGCAGGTCGAGCGCGTCGGTCGAGGCCTCGAACAGCACCGCGCCCGCCTCGGTCAGCCGGATGGTGCGGCTGGTGCGCGTGAACAGCACGATGCCGAGTTGATCCTCGATTTCCTTGATCTGGTGGCTGACCGCGGCCGGGGTCAGGCCAAGTTCGTCCGCGGCGCGGGTGAAATTGAGGTGCCGGGCGGCTGCTTCCAGGGTCCTCAGCGCACGGGTTCCAGGCAGCAGGCGCGCCATCAGAATAGGACGAGGAGAGGTCGGTCGAGCATTTCAAATCATCAAACAAAACTTGAAGATGTAACGAAAACTACTCGTTTCTCGTTTTGATTTCAATCCGACATGATGTGACCATCGAACAAACATCAAACCGGATTTGATGTCCGGAGAAGCGGATTGCACCATGTCTCACATCGTCTTGAGCTCTGTAACCATCCGCCCGGCCTGGCTGCGCGCGGTGTCTGATTGGTTCCGCCATGCAAAAATCGCGGTCAACCTCCCGCCCGAGAACGTCAACGACCTCCCGGACCGCCAATTGCGCGACATCGGCGCCGAGCGCAAGGATGTCGCGCGCGCTATGGATCGGGAACTCGGCCGGTTGGGTCTGCTCGACATCGGCTGGCAGAGGCCGCGGACGTAGGGGAGTAGGGGAGTAGGGGAGTAGGGGAGTAGGAAAGCTAAAAACGTGAGCGGCGCTTCTGCGCAATCCTACGGACAATTTCTTATTCCCTTATTCCCTTATTCCCCTATTCCCCTACCTTACCACCCTCATCACCGTGCGGTCCGACAGCAGCGGCAACAGCCGGGCCATCGTGCGTGCCGTCACCGCGACGCAGCCTTGCGTCGGCGTGAAGTCCGGGCGCGCCAGATGAAAGAAGATGGCGCTGCCGCGTCCACGCCGACGCGGCGCAATGTTCCAGTCGAGCACCAGGCAGGCGTCATAAAGCCGGTCAGCGCGCAGCATCCGCTCGTGGCTGGCGCCATAGGGGATCTTGACCGGACGGTTGTAGTTGCGGTCCTCAGGCACTTCGCACCAGCCTAGATCGCGACCGATCGGCGCCATCGCCAGCCGGGTTTTGCGGCCGCCGGGAAAATGATCGTTACGGAAATATCCCGACAGTATCCGCATCGACCCAAGCGGCGTGGCGCCATCGCCTTCGCGCTTGCCGGCCGATATGCCGCCGCGCCCCAGAGCACAGGAAAACACAAGTTTGCCAGCCTGCAGAAGTCCCTGGCTGGGGTGGCCGGGCCTGGCGCGCACGGTGAGAACACGAAGCCCTTTTCGCAAAAATGCGCTCGCCTCATTGCACGCGCGTTTTTTCTTGTATGATCGTGCCACGGAACAAATCATTGTGATCGGCTGTTGTGCCGGTCAGCTTCCGCATAAACAGGCAGCGGTCAACTGAATTTTCTTTTTAAAACAACGGATTGATCCATGACTTCACGCACCATTCTGATCGTCGATGACGATGACGACCTGCGCGGCACGCTCGTCGAGCAATTGTCTCTCTATGAAGAATTCGACGTCCTGCAGGAATCAACCGCCGCCAAAGGCATCGCCACGGCCCGCGGCGGCATCATCGATCTGCTCATCATGGATGTCGGCCTCCCCGACATGGATGGCCGCGAGGCGGTGAAGATGCTGCGCAAGGGCGGCTACAAGTCGCCTATCATCATGCTGACGGGACACGACACCGATTCCGACACGATTCTCGGCCTCGAAGCCGGCGCCAACGACTATGTGGTCAAGCCGTTCCGCTTCGCGGTTCTCCTGGCCCGCATCCGGGCTCAGCTTCGCCAGCATGAGCAGAGCGAAGACGCCACCTTTTCGGTCGGCCCCTACACTTTCAAGCCTAGCCAGAAGCTTCTGATCGACCAGCGCGGCGCCAAGGTGCGGCTGACCGAAAAAGAAGCCTCGATCATCAAGTATCTCTATCGCGCCGACCAGAAGGTGGTGACGCGCGACGTGCTGCTCGAGGAAGTGTGGGGCTACAATTCCGGCGTCACCACGCACACCCTGGAAACCCATGTCTATCGGCTGCGCCAGAAGATCGAGCGCGATCCTTCCAACGCAGAAATTCTTGTGACAGAAAGTGGTGGCTACAAGCTGGTTCCTTAAACATTTAATCATTCAATCAGCGGTTAGGGGAGGCGCCGCTTTCGGGTACGATCCTGAGACTGGAGGTGGTTCTGGATCGAACTCGCTGACGCAACGGCCCAAAAATCGGATTCGTTTTTTGGAAAGCCCGGTGCGTCGATTTCAAAGCGTTTAGAGCGTCCTTTGCCGCGTCCAAAGGAACGCTCGGCGCTCCAATGGAGGGATTGGACTGGCCGTTCGGGGACACAGCTAGATGGCGTTGGATGACGACATCCGCATCCTGTCCGCCGTGAGGCTCTTCGAGAGCTTCACGGAGGAACAGCTGCGTCTGCTCGCCTTTGGCGCGGAAACCACCAGCCTGCAGGCCGACCACAAGCTCTACCGCGAGGACGACCAGGCCGATTGCGCCTATATCGTGGTCAGCGGGCGCATCGTGCTGTATCGCGAGCAGGATGGCGCCAGCGTCCCGATAGGCACGGCCGGCCCCGGTACGATGTTGAGTGAACTGGCGCTGATCGCCGACACCAACCGGCTGACCAGCGCATCCGCCGAGATCGATTCGGAAGTGCTGCGGCTCAGCCGCAAGATGTTCCACCGCATCCTGGAGGAATATCCCGACATTGCGGTCCACCTGCACCAGCGCATCTCCGAGGATTTTCTGGCAATGATCCGCCGCATCGAGAAACTGGCGCCGCGTTTCGACGACTGAACTAGCTGACGCCTCGAACGTTCTTGGATCTGTAGAGACACCAGAGTGGTTTCTTGAATTCAAGTTCACCCTGGCCCAGAAGTCGAAAACCGCAACGTTGATAGAATCCCAAATTCTTGCGTTCCGCGGTTTCGAGAAACGTCCCCGCTGAGACAGGGTCCCTTTCAGAAAGATCGCAGTAGGCCTCGATGAGCGCGAGGCCAGCCCCCTTTCCCTGAATTGAGGGATGGACCCCCAAAACCCCAAGATAAAAATGCGGCTCCGACGGCTCGTATTTCTCGCTGATCGTCTGAGACTTCTCGAAGCGCGACACCATCAACTCCTGCCGTTGCTGAAGTGAGGCCCATCTCTCCCGGTGATCCGGAAGCCATTCCGGTCGTTGCGTATCATAGCCCATCGCCGCACCCAGGATGCGGCCTTCGCTCTTTAATACCAGCACTGGCATGCCAAGCGCGAGACGCGCTACCATAAGGATCGAGAAGAACTCGGTGACGAGTTCCAATCGTAGTGCAGGATCCCCTTCGAAGAAGAAGGTCATGTGCGGATCGCCTGCAAAGGCATCTGCCAGGCAGTCGGCCGCCGATGTCAAATCCGACGTTTGTGCTGCAACTATCTCCACGTAGCCTAGCCAAACTCCCTGAGGATCTCAGAGGCTATTGAACCTCCAGTGTCTCGTCGAGAGGCACTTGATCATGCTCCGCCCGCTTTGGGACAAAATGCTCTAATCCAGATCGAACCGCGCTATCACCGGCACATGGTCCGACGGCCGTTGCCAGCCGCGCGCCGGCCGCAGGATCTCGTAGCCGGCAAAGCTCGACACCAGGTTTGGCGACGACCAGACATGGTCGAGCCGCCGGCCGCGATCCGACGCTTGCCAATCCTGCGCGCGATAGCTCCACCAGGTGTAGAGCTTCTGCTCATAAGGCACGTTGAGCCGCATCAGGTCGACCCAGTCGCCGGCGAGCCGCATCGCCTCGAAGCTTTCCGTCTCGACCGGCGTATGGCTGACCACTTTCAGGAGCTGCTTGTGCGACCAGACATCGTGCTCGAGCGGCGCGATGTTGAGGTCGCCGACCAGGATCGAGCCGGACACTTCGTCGTGCTCGGCGCGGATGGCGTTCATTTCGGCGACGAAATCCAGCTTGTGCTTGAACTTGCGGTTGATGATCGGGTCGGGCTCGTCGCCGCCGGCCGGAACGTAGAAATTGTGCAGCAGGATCACCTTGCCGCCGGCCCGCACGGTGACCGACAGATGCCGGCAGTCCTCGATCTCGCAGAAGCGGCGCTTTTCGACAATCGCGATCGGCCGGCGCGCTACTGTCGCCACGCCGTGATAGCCCTTCTGGCCGTGGAAGGCGATGTGCCGATAGCCGAGCTTGCGAAACGCCTTCTCGGGAAACAGTTCGTCGGGAACTTTGGTTTCCTGCAGGCAGAGCACGTCCGGTGCCTGTTCGACAAGCAGGCGTTCGACGAGTGGCATGCGCAGGCGGACGGAATTGATGTTCCAGGTGGCGACGGAAAAGGGCATGTGAGGGGTTCCGGGATAGCACGGGGCCGCAGGAACCGGGGCAGTTCCGACGGCTGGTGCCTTTTTTGCCGAGGCAGTTCCGGAAACTACTGCCAGCCATATGCTGCAAAAACAAGCCGGGCGCATTCGAAGCACGGCGCGGGCTGGCACCAGGGTTCGCTGAGATTCAGGTCAGGCCGAGTCGAGAATGGTGGGTTCCGAGAACCGGAGCGGAGCGTACTTAAAGTACGTGAGCCCGCGCATGACCCCGAAATCGAGATCGATTTCGGAAAGGTCATGCGCAAAATCAAAGTTCTACAGCGTCCTTTGTGCGCCCAAATAGGGCGCACGGCGCTGTAGGGAAGCGCAGGAAACCGCCATTCGCAGGCCGGCCTCACCTGAATAACAGCGGATCCTACCGCGACCTGGTGTTCAGTTCGCGGTTGGCTGTATAGTCGATGGCAAAAGTGTCGGGGGCGAAGCTTACGCCTTCCCTGACGTTGAAGATCATCACCGTCGTGTCCTTGCCTTGCGCGTCGGTGATCGTCCACTGGCGCAGTTCATAGGTTTTCGGATCGAACATCATGGTGATCTTCGAACTGCCGAATACCGATTTGTCGGCGAGTTGGATGGTGGTGACGTCGTTCTCTTCCTTGACGCTTTTGACGCGACCGCCGGAGAGGTCGATCTTGGTTTCGAGCAGCAGCTTGAGCGGCGTTTTCGACAGTGGGTAGAGATCGGACGTTTTCAGCCGCTTGTTCAGGATGACCACCGACTTGCCGTCGGAAATCACCCGGAAATTCGACGTCCCATCATAGTTGAAGCGTATCTTGCCCGGCCGTTCCAGAAAGAACTTGCCGCCGGTCTGCTCGCCCTTGGGTCCGAACTGCACGAATTCGCCGGCCATCGATTTGACTGAGGAAAAATGGTCGGCGATCTTCTGCGCGGTGGCTGGCACCGCCGCTTGCGCCGACGCCAGCAACTGGACCCCGGGCACGACATTGATGGCCGCGGCACCTGCCATCACCAGGCCGAGGCCAAGCAGTTGGCGGCGGGTCGGGGCAAAATCGCTGATCGTGGCGAAAGAAGAGTTTTTCATGCCGGTTACTCTCGTCTGGTTTATCTGTTGTCGCAGTGTTTGGCCCCCCAGTTGGGCTTAAGTTTGGCGGCCGAACAGCGCTTGGTCGTTGCAAACGCGCCAGAAGGTTCAAAGTTGCTGCCGTCAGGTTGCAGCCGCGAAAATCCTGTCGGTTGGTGCCGGGCGGATCAGAACTTGTCGTCCTCCGTCGGCACCAGAATCTCGCGTTTTCCGGCATGGTTGGCCGGGCCGACAATGCCTTCCTTCTCCATCTTCTCGATGATCGAAGCGGCGCGGTTGTAGCCGATGCCGAGCCGGCGCTGGATGTAGCTGGTCGAGGCTTTGCCGTCACGCAGCACCACCGCAACCGCCTGGTCGTAGGGATCGTCGGAATCCTCGAAATTGCCGCCGCCACCGCCCGAGCCACCCTTGCCCGACGGCTCGTCGTCGTCCTCGTCGTCATCCTCGGTTATGGCATCGAGATATTCCGGCGCGCCCTGCAGCTTCAGATGCGCGACAATCTTCTCGACCTCGTCATCGGAAACGAAGGGACCGTGCACGCGCTGGATGCGGCCGCCGCCGGCCATGTAGAGCATGTCGCCCATGCCGAGCAGCTGTTCGGCGCCCTGCTCGCCCAGAATGGTGCGGCTGTCGATCTTCGACGTCACCTGGAACGAAATGCGGGTCGGGAAGTTGGCCTTGATCGTGCCGGTGATGACGTCGACCGACGGCCGCTGCGTCGCCATGATGACGTGGATGCCGGCAGCGCGCGCCATCTGCGCCAGGCGCTGCACCGCGCCTTCGATGTCCTTGCCGGCGACCATCATCAAATCGGCCATCTCGTCGATGATGACGACGATGTAGGGCATTGGTTCGAGATCGAGATTTTCCGTCTCATAGACCGCTTCGCCGGTCTGGCGGTCGAAGCCGGTCTGCACGGTGCGCGAGATTTTCTCGCCCTTCTTCTCGGCCTGCTGCACCCGTGCGTTGAACCCGTCGATGTTGCGGACGCCGACCTTGGACATTTTGCGGTAGCGGTCCTCCATCTCGCGCACGGTCCATTTCAGCGCCACCACCGCCTTCTTCGGATCGGTGACGACGGGCGTCAAAAGATGCGGGATGCCGTCATAGACCGAGAGCTCGAGCATTTTCGGGTCGATCATGATCAGCCGGCAGTCCTGCGGCGTCAGTCGGTAAAGAAGTGACAGGATCATAGTGTTGATGGCGACCGACTTGCCCGAGCCGGTGGTGCCGGCGACCAGCACGTGCGGCATCTTGGCGATGTCGACGATGACCGCCTCGCCATTGATGGTCTTGCCGAGCGCCAGCGCCAGCTTGGCCTTGGTGGTCTCGAAATCGCGGCTGGCCATGATTTCCCTGAGATATACGGTCTCGCGCTTGGCGTTCGGCAGCTCGATGCCGATGGCGTTGCGGCCCGGCACCACGGCGACGCGGCAGGCGATCGCGCTCATCGAGCGGGCGATGTCGTCAGACAGGCCGATGACCCGCGACGATTTGATGCCGGGCGCCGGTTCCAGTTCATAGAGCGTGACGACCGGGCCGGGGCGGACATGGATGATCTCGCCCTTGACGCCGAAATCCTCCAGCACACCTTCGAGCAGACGGGCATTCTGCTCCAGCGCGTCCTTGGACAGGCTGGCGTCGCGCACGACGTTCTTCGGCTCGGACAGGAAATGCAGCGACGGCATTTCGAATTGTTCGGAGCCGATCAGCGAGGACTGCGCTTCGCGCTGGACACGCGCGCCCGGAACCGGCCGCGGCGCTGGCGCCGCGACGCGGGTGGCCGCATCGGAGCGGAACGGCTGCACCTTCGCATTGGACGCAGCGCCGCGCGCGGGCTCCGGCGCAAAATCCATGTCATCGTCAAAAACATCGGCGTCGTCGGGATCGAGCGAGGCGCTGCGGTCGTTGACCATGGCGGCGAAGAATTCCGGCTCGACGCGAGCGCGGCCATCGGCACTCATCCGCGATTCGGCGAATTCGGCCGATTCGACCCGTTCGGCAGCGCGCCGCCAGGCGCTGGCGCGCGGCTCCATCTCCGGTTCGAAATCGTCGCGCTCGCGGCGGCGGGCGGCGCGGCGGCGGAGATAGGCCCGCAACGATAGCCACCAATGCGTGATCGCGCCTAGCGCCAGAATGCCCTCGTCGCCCTCATCCTCATCATTGTCGAAAAGCAGGTCGTCCTGGTCCCTCGGATCGGCTGCGGGCGGTTGCTCCAGGACGGCGAAACCGTTCTTGCGTGCAATCAGCGCCGAGCCGTAGGCAAACAGCCACAGTGCCGGCGCGGCCAGAAGCACGGCGAGCACGCTGGCGATGAGACCAGTCGGATAGCCGCCGACGACGAGGCCGGGGATCTTGAGCACCATGTCGCCGAACACGCCGCCGAGACCGGTCGGCAGCGGCCAGGTCTTGGGCGGCACCACGCAGCCGGCGATGGCCGCAGCAAGCACCGCGTAGCCGAACCAAGCGAGCCCGCGCTTCGGCAGCCTGTCGACGCCGCGCGCCGAAAACAGCAGAAATCCCCAGACCACCGCCGGCACCAGCGCCGCGACCGCAGCAAGGCCGAAGAACTGCATGGCCAGGTCGGAGAAGACAGCGCCTACATAGCCCATGGCGTTGGTGACGATGTTGTCGGTGGCGTGGGAGAAGCTTGGATCGGCGACGTTCCAGGTGGCGAGGCTGGCGACGCCGAAGGCGACCAGTGCAAACAGGCCGGCGCCGACGAGCCGGCCGACCTGACGCCGCGCGAACGCCCGGATGCCGTGCCCCGTATCGGCCAGCGCAAGCGGTGCTGAAGCCTCTGAACGCATGCTCTTCCCCGTCTGTCGTTGCCTGGCCGATAGCGTGCGCGCATCTCGGCAGATTCGGGCTCCAGACTATCGGCGGGAAGGTTAAGGCAGCATTAACTATAAGGGGTTGGGGGAAGTATCTTGCGGCTAGTGTCTGGCTTGGCCATCTGCGCGCAAAAAAGAGGCCCGGAACCGGTCCGGGCCTCAATGCGTGAGCCCTTTTCGGGAGCGTCACGACGGGAGGATGCGGGGGGGGGGGGGGGGCCCCCCCCCCGGGGGGGGGGGGGGGGGGGGGGGGGGGGGGGGGGGGGGGGGGGGGGGGGGGGGGGGGGGGGGGGGGGGGGGGGGG
>NZ_JBVVPX010000030.1:0-93575 GCF_055811375.1 Mesorhizobium sp. WSM4848 | reverse complement strand
AAGACCTTTTAGTCTAACACTCTGATTCTATTGATTCGGTCCCTTCAAAATCGGCTCAATCGGCGAAGACGGGTTAGCGCCACCGAAACGCCTGCCGTCATGTTGGACAGGAGTGGCAACGTATTCCGGTCCAATGCTTCGGCGGAAAGGCTTCTGGGGCGAGGCCTGCAGATCACGCGCCGGCGTTTGGTTTCCTTTGACCGAACCGCGACCGATGCTCTCGACCGATCGCTGAAAGCGCTGCTGTGTTCGCCGGACACGGCCGCATCGATGCCACCCGTGCCCCTGCCCAGACTCCAAGGGCGGCCGCTCCTTGCCTATCCGTTGCGACTGCCGAAAGTCTCCCACAACGCGCTGGCGCCGTGCCAGGCAATCGTCATCCTCATTGATCCTGACGCGAGACCTGCTCCTCCTGAAGCCGTGCTGCAGTCCTGCTTCAGGCTGACAGCGTCCGAAGCAAGGCTGGCGAGAAAGATTTGCTCGGGACACGGCGTTGAAGCGGCAGCCGACGAACTTGGCGTTTCCTATGAGACCGGGCGCAACCAGCTGAAATCGGGATTCGCGAAGACGCAGACGCATCGGCAGTCGGAGCTGGTCGCGCTTCTCACAAGGCTCTCGAACGGCCGATAGTTCGCGCATGAGTAACGGCCTTCACGCGAGCGAACCCGCCGCGCAGGCCACACCATCACATACGCCGGCCGGTTTTCGCGTCGAACAGGTGGGCGCAGGCGCGATCGACTTCGATCCGTATCGGCGCGCCCTGCTTGAGCGGCAGCCGCTCGCGGAACAGGCAGGCAATTTCCTCGCCGGCGCAGTCGACCTTGGCGAAGATTTCCGAACCCGTGGCTTCCAGAAGCGTGACCGTGCCCGGCATGCCCTGGGCAGTTGCGCGGATGTGCTCGGGACGGATGCCGTAGACAAGTTCGCGTCCTGCAGCGTCGGTCGGACGGGCGCCTTCCGGCAGCGGCAGGATCAGCCCGCCGGCGCTGCGGAACACGCCTTCCTCGATGCGGCCGGCAATAAAATTCATGGCGGGCGAGCCGATAAAGCCGGCAACGAAGAGATTGGCCGGCTGGTCGTAGAGGTCGAGCGGCGCGCCGATCTGCTCGACCAGGCCGTCATGCAGCACGACGATCTTGTCGGCCATCGTCATGGCTTCGATCTGGTCATGCGTGACGTAGATGGTTGTGGTGCCGAGCCGCTGGTGCAGCGCCTTGATCTCGCCGCGCATCTGGACGCGCAGCTTGGCGTCGAGATTGGAGAGCGGCTCGTCGAACAGGAAAACCTGCGGGTCGCGCACGATGGCGCGGCCCATGGCAACGCGCTGGCGCTGGCCGCCGGAGAGCTGACGCGGGTAGCGCTCAAGCAGTTTTTCCAGGCCGAGGATGCTGGCGGCATTCCTGACGCGGCCAGCGGCATCGGCCGGATCGGCTTTCTTGATCTTGAGGGCAAAGCCCATATTGTCGGCCACGGTCATATGCGGATAGAGCGCGTAATTCTGGAACACCATGGCGATGTTGCGGTCCCGCGCCCGCAGATTGTTGACCATACGCTCACCGATGGTGATCTTGCCGCCCGAGATCGTTTCAAGGCCGGCGATCATGCGCAGCAGCGTCGACTTTCCGCATCCCGACGGGCCGACCAGGATGACGAATTCGCCGTCGGCGATATCGACACTGACGTCGTGAATGATCTTGGTGGCTCCGAAAGCCTTCTGCACGTTGTTGATGGTTACCGATGCCATTGGATTTCTCCGGGAGAAGAGTGATGTCGAGCTGGAATGCGTCTTCAGCCGCCCTTGACCGCGCCGGCGGTCAGTCCTGCGACGATCTGCTTTTGCGCGAACATGGTCAGCACCAGCACCGGCAGCGTCACCACCAGTGCGGCGGCGGCGAGCGGCCCCCAGCTCACCTGCTCATAGGAAAGCATGTTGTAGACGGCGACCGGCAATGTGCGCGTCTCGCGGCTGGCGAGCACCACGCCGAAGACGAAATTGTTCCACGAAAAGATGACCGACAGGATGAAGGCGACAACGATGCCCGGCTTGGCGATGGGCAGCGCGACCAGCCGGAACACCTGCCAGGAGCTGGCGCCGTCGATGTTGGCCGCCTCTTCCAGTTCCATCGGCGTGGTCTCGAAGTAGCCGATCATCACCCAGACCACGATCGGCACCGTCACCACCAGATGGATGATGATCTGCGGCCAGAGCGTTCCGAGGATCCCGATCCATTGGAACAGCAGAAACAGCGGGATGAGATAGGACAGCCCCGGCGTCATGCGGGCGATCATGATGACGACCGCCGATCTTTCAGCCTTGAGCCGCGCTATGCCATAGCCGGCCGGTACGCCGATCAGCAGCGCCAGCAGCGTCGCCGTGCCGGTCACCAGAACCGAATTCCAGAGATAGAGCAGGAAATTGTTCTCCTCGAACACTTTTACATAGTTCGACCAGGCGAAGCGTTCGGGGATCAGGATCGGCGGATAGGCGCCGTTGTCGATCTCGAATTTCAGCGACAGCGAGATCATCCAGAGGAAGAAAAGAATCGCCGGCGAGACGATAACCAGGGCCGCGAAAAACAGGCCGATCTGGTTGAGCAGACGTGAGCTCATCTATTTGCCCTCCGCGTCGTTCCACTGCGAGCGCTGGCGCAGCATCAGGAGAATGAAGGACAGCGCCACGATGACGATGAAGAACACCACGGCCATGGCCGAGCCATAGCCGATGTCGTAATAGGAGAAGGCGGTGTTGTAGAGATAGATATTGATGGTTTCGGACGCCGTGCCCGGCCCGCCCTGGGTCATCGCATAGATGATGTCAAAACTCTTCAGCGCATCGATGGTGCGGATGATCAACGCAATCATCAGGAACGGCGCGATCATCGGCAAAGTGAGGTAGCGGAATTGCTGCCAGGCATTGGCGCCGTCGATCTCGGCGCTCTCGAACGGCTCGCGCGGCACGGAGGCCAGCCCGCCCAGCACGATCAGCATCACCAGCGGCGTCCACTGCCAGGTCTCGACCGCGACCAGCGAAGGGATGACCGTGTTGGCGTTGAATATCCATTCCTGCGCCGGGATGCCGACCAGCGACAGAAGGTAGTTGAGCACACCGAGCTGGGGATGGAACATCATCGTCCAGACCAGCGCCACGGCAACCGGCGTTGCCATCATCGGCATGACGAAGACGCCGCGCAGCACGCCGCGCAGCGGAAACCTGGCGTCGAAGATCAGGGCGGCGACAGTGCCCAGGAACATCGGCGCTGCCACCGACAGTGAGGTGTAGGT
This sequence comes from Mesorhizobium sp. WSM4848, assembly GCF_055811375.1. Lineage (NCBI taxonomy): Bacteria > Pseudomonadati > Pseudomonadota > Alphaproteobacteria > Hyphomicrobiales > Phyllobacteriaceae > Mesorhizobium > Mesorhizobium sp. WSM4848. The sequence goes on along the minus strand of NZ_JBVVPX010000030.1, from coordinate 90,293 downwards.
CAACGTATGAACAAGCGATTCCCAGAATCGCGGGTCGCTGGCCAGACGGAGATAGTTTTCCATCCCGGCAAAGCTCCGCGACTGGCCGAGCGTCCAGCGGTTGACGCTCATCCAGAGCGTGAAAGCCCAGGGAAAGACGATCACGGCGCTAACGACGACGAGCGCCGGAACGACGAAGGGCCAGTAGTTGGGAGCTAGCCGGACCGACTGGCTCTCCTCGATGGCTTGCGTCGTCACCTCGGTGCGACCTGTCGTCACCCCGGTGCGTTCTGGGGCGATGGCGGACATCAGCCCTGCTCGCTCCTGTCGAGAACCGGCTGGAACTGCGCGGTGGCCTTCTTCAGTTCTTCGGCAGGATCGGCGCCGGCAATCATGTTGGTCAACGCCACGCCGTAGATGTCGCGGAACTCGGTGACCGGGATGATCACCGGCAGCGCCAGCCTGCTGATATTGCCGGACTGAACCACCGCATCGAGCCAGCTTGCAGGCATGGTGACGCCTTCGCGCACCTTGGGATCTTCCAGCACCGACTTGCGGAACGGCACGCCGGCGCCGGCCTGGAGCAGGCGTGCGCCCATCGCCGGGGAAACCGCCCACTGACAGAACAGATAGGCGGCCTCCTTCTTTTCACTGGAGGCGGTCACGCCGAGGCCGTCGCCAAACGTCCCGGAGGCATGCGCCTTGGGCCCCTTGGGCATGACGCCGTAGCCGACCTTGCCGACCACGCGCGACTTTTCGGGATTTTCCATCGGCGGGGCAAAACCGACGCCATCGAACCACATGCCGATCTTGCCTTGCAGGAAGGCGGACTGCGCTTCCGCCCAATTGAAGCCGGTGACGCCCGGAGGGGCGGACTTGGTCATCAGCCTCTGGTAGAGGGCAGCGGCCTCGATCGCCTCGGGCGTTTCGGTGCGCAGCTTTCCCTTGTCGTCGAGCGCCGTCATGTCGTAGCCGAGCATCAGCGACGTCCACACCGGCGTGTTGGCATTCTTCAGGCCGCGGGCGACGAAACCAAACGTATTGGTCGATGGATCGGTCAGCGCTTCGGCGGCGGCCACCAGCTGGTCGAACGATTCCGGGTATTTGAGGCCCTTGGCCTCGAACAGCTCCTTGTTCCAGTAGACGATCCAGTAGTCCACCGAGAACGGCAGCGAACGCAGCACGCCCTGGTTGTCCTTGGCGAAAAGCATGCCGGCCTCGGCGAAATCGCTTTCGACCAGGCCGGGATCGGTCAGGGTCGGATCGGCGAGATAGCCGGCAATGTCGGCCAGCCAGCCACCCTTTTCGAACTGGCGCTTCTGCACGTGATAGCTCAAATGCACGACATCGAAGCTCGGTCTGCCGGAACTGAGCTCGATCACTGTCTTCTGCCGCTGCTGCTGTTCCGGCGTCGCCTCGGCATTGACCTTGATGCCGGTCAGTTCCTCGAATTCGGCGATGTATTTCAGGATGGTGTCGCTGCGCGGGCTTTTCACCAGATTGACGTCGAGCGTGGTGCCGGAAAAGCGCTTCCAGTCGACGCTGGCGGAAAAGCTCGGGCGAAGGCCGGCCAGGCCCGCGGCGGCGAGCGCCGTGGTTCCTGCAAGGACTTGCCTTCTCGTTGGCTTGAACGGATTGGACGACATTTCTTCCTCCCTTGGGTTGCTGTCGTTGTGAATAGCGTCGCGGCTGCCGCGAACCATACGTCCTCAGATCTGGAGCGCCAACCGGCGCGCATTGTCGATATGCCGGCTGATCGCCTCGACCGCCTTTTGCGGATCGCGGCTCTCGAGCGCTTCGATCACCGTCAGGTGCTCCTGCATCACCGGCACGACGCGCCCATCAATGCGGAAACGCTCCTGGTGGATCAGCCTGATTTTTACCGAATTGACCAGATACGCCTTGGCGATGATCTCGTTGCCCAGCGCATCGATGAAGGTGTCGTGCATGGCCCAGTCGATGTTCTGGGCCCTGGCTTCCATTTCCGGCGTCGGCGTCTGCGACAAGGCTTGAGCCAGCATGTCCTCATGTTCGCGCCGCAGGCCGGCGATTACGGCGTCGGAGGCGTTGACGGTGAACAGCGCCACCGCCTCGCGCTCCATGAACAGGCGAAACTGGAAGGCCTCGCGGATCAGGTTGATGTCGATATGGGCGATCTGCATGCCGCGCTGCGGGATGGTCGTCAAAAGCCCTTCGGCCTCGAGACGCGGCACGATCTCGCGGATGGCGCCAAGCGGCAGCCCGGTAAAGGCAACCAGTTCGCGCTGCGACACGAACTGTCCCGGCCGCAGATCGCGGGCCAGCAAATGCCGCGTGAAGCTGGCATAAGCTCTTTCCCTGAGGGTTGCCGGTTCGCTGCTGTCGTCCATTTCAGCGCGCTTCCCTTTGCCGGTCAGGCCGGCTCTGTTGCAAACAGCGTGTCATAGGCGGCGGCAAGCTGTTGCCGCCCCTGCAAAGCGATCGGCTCCAGCGGCGGACGGACCGCCAGCCAGCGCTCGTCGCCGGTTTTGCGCGCCACCATGACCTTCACCGCCGGGATAACCGGAAATTTGAGCAATTCGAGCACGAAGCTCTCGACACGGGCATCATCGCGGCCGTCCTCGGCCATGGCGCGGATTTCGCCGCTGACGAAATTGGCCATGCCGGAAATGGCGCCCTGCCCGCCCTGGCGCACGCTTCTGGCCAGGTGCCGCTCGTCGCCGATCAGGATCACCATGTCGCCATGGGCCCTCAGCAGCGCCTCGCTGTAACTCCAGTCGCCACCCGAATCCTTGACACCGGCGACCACGCCGGGGAAGGCCGCACACAGCCGGCCGATCAGGGCAAGCGGCAGCGGCACCATGGTGACAGAGGGGATGTTGTAGAGGAGGATGCCGCGAGCCAGCGGGCCGAGCGCAGCGAAAACGGCAGAAAACCATCCGAACAGCCCGTCCTCGCCGACATTCTTGAAGTAGCTCGGCGGAGCCAGCAGGACGTTGCGGACGCCGCACTGCAAGGCATGTCGCGCCTGTTCGGCGGCGTCTTCGGCCGCATCGACCAGAACGCCGGCGACGAGCTGATGGGCCGGAATGCCGGAGGCCAGCATGGCCTCGGTAACAATCCGCCGCTCTGCCGTGCCTATGGAAGCGCCTTCCCCGGTGGTGCCGAACAGCGTGGCGCTGCTGCAGCCGGCGCCAAGACAAGCCCGGGCCTGCGCGATCATGGGAAGTATGGCGATTTGCCCGGACGCATCGAAAGGCGTGGCGAGGGCAACCGAAAGACCAAAACGCGAGACCACTATTCTCTCCAGATGTCGATGTGCAAGCAGTACTAGCACACTAACATGTTAGTTGTAAATTGCGGCGGCGCCCTTTTCGAAACGACGTCGACATCGCACGCATTTAAGAGGCGGATTTGGGCGAATGCCGACTTTCCGGCAGCGCGATCCCTATTGTCCCGTCGCGTCCGCGTAGCTATCGAGAACCCGGGTGACGCTGCCGATCAGAAGCTCGTGCGCGAGGGGCTTGACCCGGCCTGCCGCAATTTCGGCGTCGAGGTATCCGAGATGCTGGCTGATCAGAGGCCGGGGAATATCCTTGTCGGCCAACACGTCCAGCAGCGTCCGTGTTGCGCGCTGCGCCTCCGGCGTCGGCCAGTAATAGCGGATGCGGTCGCTCAACGAGAAATGCCGCTGCACGCGCTGCTCGTCCGGCGTGCCCGGATAGTATTGCTGCCAATTGTCGGGCGACGCCAGCATGATGCGTTCCATCGCGGCAGGCAGGCTCTCGCGCGAAAAGTCCGGCGCCAGGATATCGGCGATATGGCTGAGCCCATACAGCGCTTGGCGAAGCGCGAAGGTCAGCCAGGGGCCGACCTTGAGGATGGCAAAACCATCGCGAACCAGAGCATTGAGCGCCTCAGTCGGCTGGTAGTCGGTCGAATGCGCCTCAAAAACAAATTGCGGCATACGGTCGAGCACAGCCACCAGTTCAGTCGCCTTGGCCGGTGCATAGGGCACGATCTCGGTGTTGCCGAATTCGACGCCGGGTTGGACGACGACGCCGACCGCCCGGCCAAAAGCGGCTTCGAGGCCGGCGCGGGAAAACGCTCGCGCGTGGATCTCTATGGTGCGCAAGGCATCGCCGGGCGCCGTCACATGCAGGTGATCGAGCGCCTCCAGCGCCCCGCCCGGCACCGGCACTTCGGTGCCGATGACGTAGACCGGTTTTTCGCCGCCTGCCCGCTCGACCGCCGCCTCGGCGATTTCCGCAAGTTCGGCCGCGCGCGCGGCGATCGTTTCATCGGCAAGCACGGCTGGATCGTCGGCGCAGGCCATGCTCGTATCCAGATGCATCTTGGTGAAGCCGGCGCTCGCATAGGCATCGATCATCGCCGCAGCCTTCTGCATCGCGGCGGCGGCAGCCATGTGCTTCCACGGATTCGGCCCGAGATGATCGCCGCCGAGCATCAGGCGTTCAACGGGGAAGCCGACTTTGTGCGCATGCGCCTCGACAAAGCTGCGGAAGCCCGCAGGCGTCATCCCGGTGTAGCCGCCCTCGTGGTTGACCTGGTTGCAGGTGGCCTCGATCAGGGCATCCGCGCGCCGTGACACGCCGTGGCGCAGGGCGGCCTCGATGACCAGCGGATGCGCCGAGCAGACCGAGGCGATGCCGCTTTTCTCGCCTGCGGCGCGCCTGGCCGCAATGTTCGCAAACCTTCGCGTCGCGTCACTCACGGCGTGTTCCCCGTGGCAATGAAGGCCTCGACCGTTTTAAGCGCGAAAATGCCCTCCATCGGCCCCTTGCGGGTGACGGCGAGCGCACCGCAGGCATTGGCGATCCGCAGGGCTTCGGCAGGAGCCGCCTCGCGCAGCCAGAACGAGACGAAAGCAGCACCGAAACAATCCCCCGCGCCGGTCGGATCGACCTCGTTGACGACAAAGCCTGACGAGGCGACCGCACCGTGATGATCATGATAAACGGCGCCGGCGGCGCCCTTCTTCAGGACGATGCAGCACAGGCCGCGGCCCAACAGTTCATCGACTGCACCCTTCTCGTCCTTGGCTGATGAAAACAGGAAGAGCTCCTCGCCGCTCGGCAGGAAGATGTCGGCTTGCGCCAGCACCTGGTCGAGTGCTGCACGCATGCCGGATGCCTGCATGATCTCGCGGCGGATGTTCGGATCGAAGGACACGGTTCCACCCCGGGCCTTGACCGTCTCGATCGCCGATAGCGCCACCGCGATGGCGCGGTCGGAAAACAGCGACGAGCCCATGACATGGACATGATCGGCGCCGGCGAGCAGCTTTGTCGCCGCCGCGTCGGTCTCGATCAGGCCGGCGGCGCTGTTGCGGATGTTGAAGACGAAATGCCGGCTGGCGTCGGCCCGGTAGGTGACAAAGGCCGTGCCCGTCGCATGCCCCTTGTGAACCGCGACCGCCGACACGTCGGCGCCAAGCGTCCGCAGCCGCTCGATATTCAGCCTGCCAAAATCGTCGTCACCGACGGCGCCGATGAGGCCGGCCGGCTGGCCGAGCGCCGTCGCCTGGCCGATGAAGATGGCGGGCGCGCCGGACGGGTAGGGTCCAAGCAGCGGACCAGGCTCGAGAAAGCTCTGGCCGATCCGCTCGGCCATGATCTCGACCAGAATCTCGCCGGCACAGACCAGCTTCTTCATTCGCAGAATCCCTCCCGGCACGCCCCCTGCAAGTGAATACGGCTTGTGCTTTTTCGCGTCAATTAATAAATTTACGCATGGAAAATAAGCATTTTGCCTGTAAAGTTTCGCCTTGCATTGGAGGGCTTTGATGTCGATGACGCACAAGACGATGGAGGATTTTGCTCGCTCTTGCGGCGTCTCCAGGCCAACACTGTCGAAATTTTTCGACGATCCGACCAGCGTCAAGCCGGCGACACGTCAGCGGATCGAAGTGGCGCTGCGCGCGTCCGACTACCAGCCCAATCTCTTTGCGCGCAACCTCAACCGCAAGCGGACCCGCAGCATCGGCATTGTCGTGCCGACGCTCGCCGATCCCTTCTATTCGGAAATGGTCAGCCGCATCGAGCTCAGGCTGCGCGACGAGGGCTATTGGCCGATCGTGATCTCCTCGCACGGCTCGCGCGAGCTCGAAATGGAAGCGACGCGAACCATTCTTTCGCTAAAAGTTTCCGGCGCGCTGATCGCGCCGCTCGGCCTGCGCTCCGACCAACGGACGCTGGAGAAGCTGACACAGACCATACCGATCGTCTATTTCGACACTTATCTTGAGGGCGACACGCCATTCGTCGGCAACAACAACAGCCAAAGCGTCTCGACCATCGTCGACTATCTCTGCCGCTCCGGCGATGCCCCGGTCTATTTCGACATCCCGCACGTCAACCACAATTCGCGTGAGCGCCTGAGCAGCTACGTCGTCGCCATGCAGCGGCTTGGGCACGAGCCGGTGGTCATCGGCAACCCTTATGACTACAGCTGGGATTTCGAACGGATCGGCTTTGAGCAGATGGAATCAATGCTCGCCCGTGGCGGCCTGCCGGGCAAGACCATTCTTTGCGCCAACGACCGCCTCGCCTTCGGCGTGATGGCTGCCGCCTACGCGCAAGGCCGAAAGATCGGCCGCAAGGGCGATTGCGACCTGCGGGTCGCAGCCCATGACGACCATCCCCTGAGCCGCTACACCTGCCCTGCCCTCACCACCATGGCGCAGGACTTCGCTTCGATGGCCGGACGCAGCGTCGAGACGCTGCTGGCCTTGCTGGACGAGGACGACGCGACAGTTGCAGCCAAAGTCAAACTCGACGCGACGCTGGTCATGCGTCAGTCGGCCTGAGTCTTTCCAAAGACAGGATCGAAGCCGCGCCATGCGGCAACCGCCGCGCCGACCGCTTGCCGTGCCGCCGGGCCATGGCGGCCCATCGAAACGAAGCCGTGGATCTGGCCGGGCCAGCGCCGCAGGACGACCGGCACCCCGTCGTCTTCCAGACGCTTGGCGTAGGCCTCGCCTTCGTCGGCGAGAATGTCATGACCGGCGATTGCGACAAAAGCCGGCCCTGCGCCGGCAAGGCTTGCGGCCTTGAGCGGCGACACGCGCCAGTCATCGATATCGCCGGCATGGTTGACATAGTGGTCGCGGAACCAGGCCATGGTCGCCGAAGTCAGGCCATAACCGTCGGCAAAGCGGCGATAGCTGTCCGCCGCCTGCGAGGCGTCCGTGTTCGGATAGAACAGCAGCTGCGCCACCGGCGGCTTCTTGTCGCCGCGCGCAAGCAGGCAAAGCACGGTAGCGAGATTGCCGCCGGCGCTGTCGCCGGCGACAGCGATCCGTTTGGCGTCGATGCCGAGATCGCCCGCGCCGTCCTGCAAGAAGGAAAGTACGGCGCGGCAATCTTCGATGGCCGCCGGAAATTTGTGTTCCGGCGCCAGCCGGTAGCCGGGAGAGACGACGACGCAGGCCGCCATATTCGCAAGCCAGCGGCAGATCTCGTCATGCGACTCGAGATTGCCGATCACCCAGCCGCCGCCATGCAGATAGAGCAGCGCCGGGGCGGCGGCCCCGACCGCGCCCTGTCCGCGATAGATTCTGAGCGTCAACGGGCCGCCGGGTCCGGTGATGGTGCGCTCGGTCAATGAGCCGACCGGCTCGCGCTCGCCCTGGAGTGCCGGAAAGCCCTGCTCATAGGCGCGGCGCGCCTCTTCAGGCGTGCCGGCTTCGAATGGCGGGGCGGCCGCCTGCCGGTCAAGGTCGAGCATATGCCGGGCCTCCGGATCGAGCAAGGGTGAAAGCAATGTCGTCATCGTAAGCGCTCCGGTATCAGGCGAGCAGGCTCGCTGCTTCGTCGTCCTGGAAGAGCGGCGGCTGATCGACAGTTGCGTTGACGGCGACGGACTCGCGGCTCTCACCCGAAGCGAGGATCGCCTCCATGATCTCCAGCACATGAAGCGCAAGGTCGCCGGACGCCCGCGGCTTTCTTCCTGTTGCCAGCGCGCGCGAAAGATCGGCAACGCCGAGCATGCGGTAATTCGCCCGGTCGGGCGCGGCGAAGGGCCAATTGCGCGCGCCATAGAGTTCGCTCTCACTGTGGAAGTCGGCCCAGTCGGCCCCGCGTTCCGACAGCGAGACGGTGCCGCCGAACGTGTCCGGATCGGGCAGCCTAAGCGAGCCTTCGGTCCCGTGAAGCTCGATCGGGTGGTTGGAGTGCCTGAAGACATCCCACGAGGCACCGAAGGTGACGGTGGCACCGGAATGGAACTCCAGCAGCGACAGGATGTTGGTCGGCGTGCCGACCTTGAAGCTGGTGTTCTGGTAGGGGCCTTCGGCGGTGATCAGCCGCTCCTCCTGGCCCCGTGTCGCCATCGCCATGACGCGCTCAACCGGTCCGAGCAAATTGACCAGCATCGTCAGGTAGTAAGGCCCCATGTCGAAGACCGGACCGCCGCCGGGCTGATAGTAGAACTGCGGATTGGGATGCCAGTGCTCCATGCCGCGCCCCATCATGAAGGCGGTGCCGGTCACCGTGCGGCCGATGGCGCCGTCGTCCATCAGGCGGCGGGCGCGGCGTCCAGCGGCCCCAAGGAAGGTATCCGGAGCCGAGCCGAGCAGCAGCCCGCGCTTCGCAGCCTCGGCGACAAGGCGGCGGCCGTCGGCAGCCGAGGTCGCCAGCGGCTTTTCGGTAAAGACATGTTTGCCCGCCGAAAGTGCGGAAAGCGAAATGTCGAAATGCGCCGCCGGTATGGTCAGGTTGAGGACAAGGTCGATGTCGGGATCGGCCAGCAGCGCATCGACGCCAAGCGTGCGGATGCCATATTCCTTGGAGCGGAGCGCGGCGATGTCGGCCGAAATGTCGGCACAGGCTCGCAGCTCGACCCCGCCGAACAGAGCCGCATTGCGCAGGTAGGTCATCGAGATGTTGCCGCAGCCGATGACACCGATGCCGAGCTTCGTCTTTGATTTTCCGTGCATTTTCGATCGTACCTCCCAATGCGGCAATGTCTCGCTGAGCCATTGCGCCGGCAACGGATCACAGTCGAAAGCCCCTATACAACATTTTAAATATTGACGCGCGTAAAATTATTATAGAACATGCGAAAATGCTGGCGCAAGATCGGGAGGCTGCCAGCCTTAGGAGGAGAAAATGACAGACATGAAAAAACGGCCGACCGCCGCTACCGAGCCTGTGGGTCATGCGCGCATTGGATCTTTCCGTCGCGGTCAGGGACCGAGACGGGTTCAGGCATAGATCACCTTGGCCCCGATCCTATCAAGCTCGCTGCGTATTGGAACGGGCAGGCCATCGTCGGTGATCACCACATCGACGGCCGACAGCGAAAATGCCTTGGAGGTCCCGCTGACGCCCCATTTGCTCGAATCGGCGAGGAGGACAACGCACCGGGCCATGCGAACGAGGTTTCGCTTCGTTCGCGCCATGTCTTCGTTCACGTCGACCACATCCAGTGACGAGTCTATCGCATGCGCTCCAACAAAGACCTGATGCGCCACCAAGCCGCCGAGAGCCGTATCGGCATCGGTGATCAGCGTGCTCACCGTGTCGGGATAGACCCGGCCGCCGATCATATGAACGTCGAGCCCGGGACGATGCATAAGATGCTGCACGATATTCATGGCCGTGGCCGCGACCACGACATTGCTGAGCGGCGGTAACTGCATGGCAACCTGCATCAACGTCGAGCCGCCGTCGAAGATGACCGATTGGTTGTCCTCGAACAGGTCTCCCGCCGCCCGGGCGATGCGCTTCTTTGCGTCGAGGTTCGTTTGCATCCGCCGGGCGAACGCGGCCGTGGTCGAATCGGCGGTCCGGGTCACCGCCCCTCCACGGGTCTTGGTCAGCAGTCCCTTGCGGTCCAGTATCTCGAGGTCGGAGCGCACCGTGACTTCCGACACGCCAAACCCGTCTGACAGGTCCTTCGTGCGAACCTGTCCGCTGCGTTGCACCTCACCCAGGATCGATTGGCGTCTCTGCTCCGACAACATTGCCCTGCCCTTGCCTCCCTGCGCCAAGCAACCGCTCTGGCCTCGGCTCACCTTATCAAAAATACGCAGATTCGAAAGCTTTCGAAAGATTGTATTTCACATTTCTTTCGGAAACACTGGGTCCAGGATTTCGAAATCAAACGATTGGGGAATTTTGCACTCATGAGCCTAGGAACCAAGGTGCGTCTTGCGCGCCTCTTCTCGCATCCATCGGGGAAACTTTTTGGCGGCGCGGTCGACCACTTCGTCGGCTATGGCGACGTGCGCAAAGGCGGCCTTGCCGACCTGCCGGGTGCGCTCGCACGCGTTATGGTGGGCAAACCCGACTACGTCAGCATCCAGCCTGGCACCGCGCGCCATCTGTGGCCGCAATATGCGGGCAAAGCTTCCCTGGTGATTCAGGCGGGCTGCTTCACTCCGGACGATCGCATCAGCGAGTTGATCGCAACGCCCGAGGATGCGGTGCGCGCGGGGGCCGATGCGTTGGCCGTGGCCATTCCGGTACGCGGCGCGACCGAGGGCAAATACATACGCTGGCTGACCGATTCGGTAAATGCAGCGGCCCGCTACGGCATGCCTGTGGTGGCGCATATCTACCCTCGCGATTTCACCGACGGAGCAAAAATCGTCTTCACCCCCGACGAGATCGCCTATGCGGCGCGCATCGGCTACGAGTCCGGCGTCGACGTGATCAAGATCGGCTACACGGGCGATTTCGAGTCGTTCCGAGAGACCGTCCGGACCTGCCCGGTGCCGGTTGTGATCGCGGGCGGTCCAAAGACCGATACGCTGCTCGGCGCGCTTCAGCAGACGGCGGACGCCATCCGTGCCGGCGCACGCGGCGCTGTGGTAGGCCGCAATCTCTGGGGGCATGGCGATCCGGAGAAGGCAGCGCTTGCCTTTCGGGGCGTCATCCATGACGGCCTTTCAGCGCAAGACGCCCTGGCGAAGGCGGGTGCCTGAACGATGCCCACCGTCCCCGCGATCCTCGGCTTCGGCGCTATTGCGATCGACGACATCGTCTACGTCGATCAGCCGTTGTCGGCGGGCAAGGGGAAGGTTCTGCAAAGTGCCCGCGCTTTCGGGGGAAATGTTGCGACGGCGCTGGCCGCCGTCGTGCGACTCGGCGGAACCGCCGGGTTCGCCGGATGGCTGGGCAGTGCCGCGGACGACGCCGTGCTGCGCGATCTCGTTGCGAGCGGTGTTGAAACCGCATTCGCGCCGCGCCATCCCGACGCGCGCCCGGTGCGCTCGCGGATCACCGTCGGCTCGGATGGGGAACGGTTCATCGCGTATGACGACGATGTGATGCTGGGCACCGCTCCGGACTTTCCGGACGATATCCTCAGCCGCGCGACCGTTCTGATCGTCGATAGCTACGCGATCCGGTCGCTGGATGTCGTGGCTCGGGCTCGCGATCTCGGCCTTGCGATCCTCGGCGATATCGAATGGAGCAGCGGCCCAGCCACGGAGCGGCTGATCGCGCTCTGCGACCATCTCATTCTTCCGCTCGGCTTTGCGCGGACTGCCACGGGGTGCCGATCGCCCTCCGAGATGCTCGATGCATTGTGGTTGCCGTCGCGGTCTGCCGTGGTTCTGACCGATGGTGGCAGAGGCGTGTACTATCGCGGGCGTGAAGAGACAGGTCTCTGGCACCTGCCCCCGCACCGGGTCGTGGTCGTCGACTCGACCGGCGCGGGTGACTGCTTTCATGGCGCCTACGCCCATGCGTTGACGCGTGGAGCCGACACCGCAGGCCGGGTGGCATTCGCGGCCGCGGCGGCTGCCCTTTCGATAACGGGGCGTGGCGGGCGCGAGGCGCTTCCGACCGACGACCAGGTCACGGAACTCCTGGCATCGACGAACGCGCCGTCAGCAGTCGAACTCAAAAATTCTCATGCCGATACTGTAACATAGGCTGAAACTATCTGAGGAAATATTTCGCAGGCCAACATAAGTCGAGGATAATTAATAAGAATCAGTGACTTATACTTGTGGAGGGAGGAAGATGGCAGAAGTCATTCTTGAGAATATCTGCAAAACCTACGGGAACAATTTTCGCGCAATCGACCAATTGAACCTATCGGTCGAGGACGGCGAGTTCCTGATTCTCGTCGGGCCATCCGGCTGCGGCAAATCCACCGCGTTGCGAATGATCGCGGGATTGGAGGACATCACCAGCGGCAGCCTTCGGATCGGCGGAGTCGACGTCGTCGACATGCCGCCCAAGGACCGCGACATCGCGATGGTCTTCCAGAGCTACGCGCTCTACCCGCATATGACCGTGTCCGAAAACATCGCCTTTTCGATGCGGCTGGCAGGCAAGCCGAAGGCCGAGCGCAAGAAGCGCGTGGACGAGATCGCCAAAACCCTTCAGCTGACGTCTTTGCTGGACAGCAAACCCGCGAACCTTTCAGGCGGACAGCGTCAACGGGTTGCCATGGGCCGAGCCATGGTGCGCGAGCCGGCCGCCTTTCTCATGGACGAACCCCTTTCCAACCTGGATGCGAAACTGCGTGTTCAAATGCGCGCCGAAATCACCAGCCTGCAAAAGCAGCTCGGCGTAACGACCATATACGTGACCCACGACCAAATCGAAGCGATGACGATGGGGGACAGGGTCGCGGTGTTGAAAGGCGGCGTGCTGCAGCAGGTCGACACACCCAAGAGGCTCTATGAATCGCCGGTGAACGCCTTCGTTGCCGGCTTCATCGGCTCTCCTTCGATGAACCTTTTCGAGGCGACCCTGAGGGGCGAGGAACTGATGTCCGGCAGCTTCGCCATCCGGCTGCAGGATGCAGCCTTCGTGCGCAGGCCGGGCTTGCGGTCGTATGCGGGGCGCAAGATCGTGTTCGGGATCCGACCGGAGGATCTTTATGACAGCAGCCTCGAATCCGGTCGCAAGTATCAGACGATACCCGCAAAGGTGACTTCGATCGAAGAACTCGGCTCTGAACATATCGTCCACCTGAACATCGACGCGGTCCGGGTGGACTCCGGCGACCCGGACGCGGTGGACGATTTTGGCCTGGCATCGAACGCGGTGGCGAGATTCGAGCCGGTCAGCGCCGTCCACTCCGGCTCGGAAATCCGGTTGGCCGTGGATGATGCCAAGTTCCATTTCTTCGATCCCGAGACGCATCTGGCGATCTGAGGCAGACCGCAGGCGAGAGCGAGGCGCCTGCGAAAGATACTCGCAAGAAGGCTTCTGAATAAAGCAGACGATCGTCCGCATTGTGCGGTCGATCTTAAAGAAGGAGGAGAAAATGATGTTTCGGATACAACCCGCGATGCTGAAAATAGCCGCGGCCGCATGGTTACTTGGCGCAACCGGCGCCATGGCGGACACGACGCTGGAATTCACCCAATGGTGGGAGCCCGAATTGCCGGCCGGTTCGCTCAGGGCAATCATGAATGACTTCGAGGCTGCAAACCCCGGAATCAAGGTGACGCTGGTCAGCGGCCCCTATGCGACCACGCGAGACCAGATCTCGGTTGGTGCTGCAACTGGAACGCTTAGCGACGTCGTCGGTCTCGACGGCGCCTGGGTGAACAATCTGAACGCGCAGAATGCGCTGGCCGACATGAACCCGATGATGGATGCGAGCGGGTTCGACAAGACCCAGGTCGCGGATATCATCAAGGTGGACGGCAAGGCGGTGATGTTTCCCGTGGCTTCGTTCGTCTATCCGGTCTTCGTCAACATGGACCTCGCCGCCCAGGCCGGCGTGACCAAGCTGCCGTCGACCCGCGCGGAGTTTCTCGAAGCCGCCAAGAAGATGACCCATGCCGACAAGAACCAGTATGGCTGGGTGCTTCCCTTGTCGCTGCAAACGCCGTCCGGTGTCCAGAACGACCTGATGTCGTGGGTCTGGGCCTCGGGTCAATCGATGATGGCTGACGGCAAGCCGGCTCTCGAGGGCAAGCCGGTCGTCGATATGCTCACCTTCGTCAAATCGCTGAACGACGCCGGCGTCATCTCGCCCGGCATTGCCACCAAGACCGAACAGGAAAAGGTCGAGGAATTCGTCAACGACCGGGTCGGGATGATGATCGACTCGCTCGCGCATGTGAACCTCATCCGCGAACGCAATCCCAAGCTGAACTTCGACCTCATCCCGGTCCCGGTCGTGGAGAACTACAAGGGCAAGCGCGGCCTTCCCTACGCCTCTTGGGGCATCGGCATCTCTGCGGCCTCGAAACATCAGGAGGAAGCCTGGAAGCTCGTCCAATATCTGATGAGTGAAAAGGTGAACGCCAAGCTCGTGTCGCTTGCAAACGCCTTCCCGGGCAACGTCAACGCCAAGCCCGATTTCGTGACCTCGGACAAGGCTTTCGCCAAGGCTTTCGAAATCTACAAGACCGGCTATCTCGCCAACGAGTTCACCGGTCTGCCGGTGGCTGAAGACTTGATGACCAAGTTCGACGTGGAAGCCCAGAAGATGCTCGCCGGCGAGCAGTCTCCGGAACAAGCCGCAGCAAACGCTCAAAAGGGCTGGATGGCGAAATTCTGAACGGCCTGTTCCCCGTTTGCTATCTTCCACCGGGTGGCCTGACTTCGGGCAGGCCACCCGTCAACAACGGATCGGCAATTGAGATGGACCTGTTTCCGAAGCGCACCTTCCTCTTGAAGGCGTATCCCAAGGGTGGCACATGACTCGGCAGAAGCGCTCCCACCATAGACTGAAACGAGCGGTCGCACCCTATCTCTATCTGTCACCCTCGCTCCTCATAATCGGCCTCCTGATGCTGCTGCCGATGGTGACGGTGATTGGCTATTCGTTCCAGAACAGCGCGGTGCTGCGTCGCGACCCGACCTTTGCCGGACTGAAACACTACCAGGCGATCTTTGCCGATCCGGTGTTCTGGGCTTCGCTGTGGCACACGCTCTACTTCACATGCATGAGTGTCGTCTTCCACATGACCATCGGCATGGTCTTTGCACTCATGCTGAACAGCGACCGCATCAATCCGACGCTGCGCAATATTCTGCGCGTGCTCTACATACTGCCATGGCTGTTCACCGCGGTGATTATCGCCGTGATCTGGCGCCTCCTGCTCGAGCCGAACGGTGTCGTGAACAGCGTTCTCATGCAGATGGGCATCATCGGTTCCAAGGTCGAGTGGTTTTCCTCGCCCGCGACCGCGCTGCACGCCGTCACCTTCGCCAATATCTGGGCGGGCTACCCGCTTTTCATGGTCAGCCTGCTCGCAGGCTTGCAGGGCATTCCCAGGGATTTCTACGAGGCCGCCGATATCGACGGGGCGAAGGCCTACCAGAAGCTGATCTTCATCACCATCCCGCAGCTGATGCCGATCATCATCAGCATCTCGCTGCTCGACTTCATCTGGACCATGCAGGTCTTTCCATTGATCTGGATAACGACGGGCGGCGGTCCGATCTACTCGACCGAGGTCCTCAGCACCTACACGTATAAGCTGGCGTTTTCGAGTTACAACCTGTCGCAGGCGTCGGCGAGCGCCGTGGTCATCCTGCTGATCTCGCTCGGCCTGACGCTGCTCTACATCCGCTATCAAAAGGCTCGGTAGTCACCATGAGGAAAAGGCACACACCGAAAGACAGGCTGATCACCGTCGCGCTCCATGTCGCGCTTGCCGCAGGGCTCTTTTTCGCGGCCTTCCCGATCTACTGGATGCTGAGCAGCTCGTTCAAGTCGAATACCGAAATCTTTGCCCTGCCACCAACCGTCCTGCCGAAGGCCTTCACGCTGGAAGCGTATGCGGCCATCCTTGGCGACCCGGTAAAGCTGCGCTTCTTCTTCAACAGCTACTTCGTGGCCGGAGCGGTGACCGTGCTGACGGTGCTGATCGCCTTGCTGGCCGCCTACGGGTTCAGCCGTTTCAATTTCCGCGGCAAGGGCAGCCTCAACACACTCATCATCAGCACGCAGACGATCCCGCCGATCACGCTTTTGATCCCCTTCTTCGGGCTTGTCGTCTCGTATGGCATCTTCGACACCTACGTCGCACTGATCCTGACTTACCTAGTGTTTACGCTGCCCTACGCGATCCTGCTGATGACGGGATATCTGAACACCTTGCCCCGCGATCTCGATGAAGCGGTGGCTGTCGACGGCGGCACCAGCTGGACCGCACTCTGGCGGGTGATCGTCCCGATTTCACTGCCTGGTATCGTGGCGACGTCGGTCTACACTTTCCTGTTGTGCTGGAACGAATTTCTCTTTGCGCTGACGCTGACGAAGTCAACGTCCATGCGCACCGTCCCCATCGGCATCCAGCTGTTGATGGGGCAGCACGCCTTCGAATGGAACCAGATGATGGCGATGAGCGTGCTCGGCTCGCTACCGCTCTTGATCATCTACCTCGTTGCCCAGAGGTTCTTCCTCGCCGGCATGACCGCGGGCTCGGTCAAGTAGGATGTCCCTCCCACGGAGAACAGATGGAGTAGGCCGCGCATCGAAATCGATGGATTGGACCTTCTCTGCTGGCAGGCGATATCGCTGCGGCCTCGGCCGTTGTCACCGTACCCTTGATCGTGCCGGTGCTGTTCTTCCAGCGCCATATCATCGAAGGCCTGACCCAAGGTGGCATTAAAGAATGAGCGGCATCAAGGAATGAAAGGATGAACGTGAAAGACCTGAAAGTCGGTTGCCAGACCTTTACCTGGGAAATGCTTGGAGACCGGTTCACCGGCGGCCCCGACGATCTTCTGAAGGCGATCGCCGACGGCGGCTATGCCGGCATCGAGATCACCGACACGATGATCGGCCGCTATGCCGGCAGACCGGCGGAGTTCGCGACCGCGCTGAAGGCGTCCGGGCTGACGCTCGTTTCCTTCGCCTTCGGCTCGAAGAGCGGTTTTACGCTGAAGGACGAGATCGGCGCCGACCTCGAAACCGCGCAGCGCTGGATCGATTTCGCCGCTGCATTCCCCGGCGCCATCGTCTCCATGGGTTCGGCCACCGTCGTGTCCGACGGCCCGCGCGACGACAAGTTTGCCATCGCTGCGGAGTTCTACAACAAGGCCGGCGAACTCGGGCGCAAGGCCGGCGTCGACATTGCTGTCCATCCCAGTTCCCACCACAACACGCTGCTCTTCGACCGTGCCGACTATGACCGGATTTTCGCACTGATCGATCCCTCGCTTGTCGGCTGGGTGCCCGACACCGGCCACATATTGCGCGGCCATCAAGACATGATCGACACGCTCACCGCCTACCGCGACCGCATCCGCTACGTGCATCTGAAAGATGTCGACGCCAGCGGCACCTGGGCTGTGCTCGGCAAGGGCGTCTGCGACACCCAAGCGGTGATCGATATCGCCAGCGCCGCACCTCGTTTCAACGGCTGGCTGGTGCTGGAAGAAGAATCCGAAATCGCCGCCGCCGATCCGGCCGCCGCGGTCAAGACCAACCGCCAGACGATGCGCGACTACGGCGCGTGAGGAAGAGACCATGATCCGGAAGCAAGACCGTCGCCTTCGTGTCGGCGTGCTCGGCTGCGGGCCGATCGCCCAATTCGCCCATCTCGAATCCTGCGTGAAGGCCGGGAATGCCGATCTCTATGCGATCTGCGATGCCGCCCCCGATCTTCTGGCACGCATGGGCGCGACCTATGAACCCGAAAATATGTTTGCCGATTACGATGAGATGCTCGCCGACCCGCAACTGGAGGCGGTGATCGTGGCGACCTCCGACGCCTATCACGTGCCGATGTCGATCAAGGCGCTCGAGGCCGGCAAGCACGTGCTGTGTGAAAAGCCGATCGGCGTCTCGGTCGAGGAAGGCGAGATGCTCGCCGATGCGGTCCGGCGCTCCGGCAAGGTGCTGCAGGTCGGCCATATGAAGCGTTTCGACCCGGCGCTGGAAGCGGCGCGCGATTTCGTCCGCGACGAGATCGGCGAGATCCTGGCGCTGAAAGCCTGGTATTGCGATTCCACTCACCGCTACACCAACACCGACGCGGTCCAAGCGCTGCCGGTCACCAGCAAGCTGGCGCGCAAGCCGGGCGGCAATCCGAAGGCCGATCTCAAGCAGTATTTCATGCTCGCGCACGGCTCGCACCTCGTCGACACCGCGCGCTTCCTGTGCGGCGAGGTCGTTGCCGTGCGCGCCCGCCTCAACCAACGTTTCGGCGCCTATTGCTGGTTCGTCGAAACCGAGTTCGCCAATGGCGCGCTCGGCCATCTCGACCTCACCGTGGCTGTCCGCATGGACTGGCACGAGGGTTTTCAGCTCTATGGCGAAAACGGCTCGGTAATCGCGAAGACCTTCAACCCCTGGTATTTCCGGGCGAGTGAGGTCGATATCTTTCACGAGAAGGATGCAACGTCGCGAAGGCCGCTTGGCGCCGACGGGCATTTCTTCAGGCGCCAGCTCGAAGGCCTCGCCGAGACAGTCCTTGACGGCAAGCCGATGCGCGGCGCCAATGTCGAGGACGGCCTTGCCTCGATCCGTGCCATGGTGGCGATTGCCCGTTCGGTCGAAACCGGTGATCGCGTCGAGATCGCTTCCGTCACGGGAGCGGTCTGATGCAGATCGGGGTGTTCGCCAAGACCTTCCCGGGCAGCGAGCCGGCTGGCGTGCTGGCAGCGGTCCGCGACGCGGGATTTGCCGTCACCCAGTTCAACCTTGGCTGCGCCGGGCTGCCGTCGATGCCGGATGCCGTGCAAAAAGACGCCATTGATGCCATCGCGGCCGCGTCGAAGGCTTGCGGTGTCGCCCTGGCAGCGCTCTCGGGCACCTACAACATGGCCCATCCCGACAGAGCTGTGCGCGACGACGGCCTGCGTCGGCTTGGCGTAGTCATCAAGACCGCGGCAGAGCTTTCCGTCCCGCTGGTCACCTTGTGCACGGGAACGCGCAACGCCGACGATCAGTGGGCATATCATCCCGACAATAGCGAGCCCTCGGCATGGGACGACATGGCGAGCGAGATGGAAAAGGCGCTTCAACTCGCGGAGCGTCACGGCGTTGATCTCGGCATCGAACCCGAACAGGCCAACATCGTCACCTCGGCGTCGGACGCGATGCGCCTCGTCGCCGAGATGGGCTCGAAACGGCTGCGCATCGTGCTCGATCCGGCGAACCTGTTCGAGCAGGCGAGCCCCGACGAAGCACGCGCCATCGTGGCCGCTGCGGTCGAAACCACGGCGGGCCACGTCGCCATGGCCCACGCCAAGGACCGTTTCGCTGACGGCCGCTTCACCACCGCCGGTCGGGGTGTTGTCGACTTTGCGGATTTCGTCGCCAGGCTGAAAGCATCGGGCTTTGACGGGCCGCTGGTCACGCATGGCCTCTCGGCCGAAGAGGCACCCAGCGTTGCCGGCTTCCTCAAAGGGCTGGTGTGATGGCGCGCCTGGCCACGCTGCTTCGCGATGACGCCACGCTGCAAGTCTGCGACCGTGGCGACGGGCTTGCGGTCGTCTTTCAGCACGGGCTGGGCGGTGGCGAGGCGCAGGTCGCCCAGGCTTTCCCTTCCGGGCCCGAGTTGCGGCGCATCACGCTGGAATGCCGCGGGCACGGCGCCTCCGGACTGGGCAGCCGCCGGCCGTTCTCCCTGGGCATGTTCGCGCACGATGTTGTTGCCGCCGCCGATCAGGCCGGCCTCGACCGTTTCGTCGCCGGCGGCATTTCCATGGGCGCCGCGATCGCCATGCGCCTGGCCTGCCGTCATCCGGACCGCGTCGCGGGTCTTCTCCTGGTGCGGCCGGCCTGGATTTTCGACAGCGCGCCGGTGAACCTGCGGCCGATCGCCGAGGTTGCCAGGCTTATCCTCGATCACGGCCCCGACGATGCCAGGGCGATCTTCGCGCAATCGGAAACCGCCGCGCGCCTGCAGCGTGAAGCACTCGACAACCTTGCCTCGCTGTTCGGCTATTTCGACCGGCCCGACGCCGCGCCATTCGCGCAGGTCCTCGCCGACATTGCCGCCGACGGCCCGGGCGTTTCGGCGAGTGACGCCGCGGTGCTTGGCATTCCCACGCTGGTCATCGGCAATGCCATGGATGCGGTGCATCCGCTCTCGGCGGCCCATACGCTCACCGCAGCCATTCCCGGCGCGACCTTTGCCGAAATCCATCCCAAGGCGCTCGACAGCGTCAGGCATTTCGCCGAGCTGCAGGCCGAGATCACGACCTTCCTTCAGACCTGTTCGAACTCCCGGAGTCTTGTTCCGTCATGACCACCAAATCCCTGTCCGGCCCCGCTGCCATCGCCGCCCTGCCGCGCAACCGGCTGCTCGGCGAGTTTTCGCTGTGGTCGGCCGACCTTGCCAATATGGAGCGCGACCTGAAGCGCATAGAACCTCATGTCGACCTCCACCACATCGATGTCGCGGACGCCCGCTTCACTCCCGGCTTCCTGTTCTTTCCGGACCTGGTAGCGCGGATCGCCAGGCTGACGGCAAGGCCTATCCATGTCCACCTGATGGTCGAAGCCGAGATCGTCGAGGAGCAGACGCGACAGTTCATCGAGGCCGGCGCCGATCTGGTCAGTGTCCACGCCGAAAACGGCGAAGCCGGCCTGCGCGCCGTCCGGCTGGCGCATGCGCTCGGTGCCGAGGCCGGCGTGGTGCTCAGGCTGGAAACGCCGGTGGCCGCGGTCACGCCTTTCCTGTCGCAAGTGGCGTTTGTGACGCTTCTCGGCACATCCATCGGCGTCAAGGGCCAGAGCCTTTCCGAGCAGGCCTGCCCACGTTTGATCGACGCGCGCGCACTGATGAGAAAAGCCGGTCGCGAAACCGACGTCATCCTGGCTGCCGACGGCGGCATCCGGCACGAGACGGTGCCCCGCCTGCGCGCCGTTGGCGCCGAGACGGTGGTGCTCGGATCGCTGGCGTTCGGCGACCCCGACCTTGCGCAGCGCATGGCCTGGCTGCATGGGCTGAAGGTCGCCGCCTGATGACAAGACTGGCCCTCGCTTTCGATCTCGGCGGAACGGAGCTGCGCGGTGCGCTGGTCGAGAGCGGCGGCCGCGTCGTCGCGCAGGTTTCGGCGCCGACGATGGCGATCGCGGGATCGGATGCGGTGATCGGCCAGATCATCGCACTGGCCGGGGATCTTCTGGCACAGCGCCCACAAGCGGATGTCGTCGGCATCGGCATCGGCGCGCCGGGACCGCTCGATCCCAAGGCCGGGATCGTGATTGCCCCACCGACGCTGGCCGGCTGGCACGACGTGCCGTTGATCGACATTCTCGGCAAGCATTTCGGCCTGCCGGTGCGTCTGGAAAACGACGCCAACGCGGCCGCGCTAGGCGAATGGCGCTTCGGCGCCGGCCAGGGTACCGGATCCCTGGTGTTCGTCACCGTGTCGACCGGCATTGGCGGCGGCGTCGTTGCCGACGGCCACATCTATCACGGCCGGCGCGGGCTGGCGGCCGAGATCGGCCACATGACCATCACCGGCGAGGGCGACCGCTGTTTTTGCGGCGCCGTCGGCTGTTTCGAGGCGGTCGCCTCCGGAACCGCACTCGGGCGGCGTGCCACGGCGCTGACAGCACCGGGCGACGGCTCCCTGCTCAGGCGCCTTTCGGCCAACGGCGCCGTTTCGGCCAGGCACGTCGTCGAGGCCGCACGTGCCGGCGATATCAGCGCGCTCTCATTGATCGAGGCGGAGGCGAAATGGCTCGGCATCGGCTTCACCAACCTGCTTCACCTCTATTCGCCGGATCTGATCGTCATGGGCGGCGGCCTCGCCAATGGCTTCGACCTGTTGGTTCCGACCATCCGGGCGACCGTCGAGCAGCGGGCGATGCCGGCCTACCAGGATGTGCCAATCGTGCCGGCACAGCTTGGCGACCGCGCAGGACTGGTCGGCGCGGCCAGCCTGATTCTGTGGGAAGGCGAACCGGGCGCGCCATTGGCGATGGCACAGGACAGGGATAGCAAAGACGGCCCGACCGAACGTGCCGCCGGCAGGGAGGCAAGCCATCGCTGAGCCAAACTACGCGGCGCCGGTCACCGATGGCCCAGCACTGGCGTCTCTGCAATCGGCGTGAGCGGTGGGCTCGTAGTTTGAAACCGGACAACCACGAGGCCGGCATCAAGCCTGCTTCGACATCCCTGCAGTTGTCGATTTCTGTTGCACCGCAGCACATCAAAAACCACTGCACACCATTTTAAATCTTGACGCGTGTTAAATTTTTCTAAAACATGCGGAAATGCTGGCAGGCATCGGTCAGCGCTCTCGGAGGAGACATGCCTGACACGAAAAGTGGCCCGAACCGGGCGCGGAACCCGCAAGCCGTTTGGCAATCGCTGATCGGTCGGCAGCCTGGCATCGCAATCGCCGGGCAGGCCTTCGCCGGCACAGGCATTAGTTCGCAGAACAACGGGTCAATTGCGACACCAGCAACAAATTAGGAGGAGGAAGAGCATGCGTATGTTCAATTGCCTGACGCTTGGGGCAGGCCTGTTTGCAACCGTTATTTCAATGCCGGCCCAAGCCGAGGACGCGGCCCGCGTTGCGGCTATCGTCAAGGGTCTCGACAATCCCTTCTTCCAGTACATGCACCAGGGCATCGAAGAGCAGGCCAAGGCCGACGGCGTGGCGGTCACTATCCAGGCAGCCGCCAATATGGGCGACGCCACCGGGCAGGCCGATCGTTTGACCGCCATGGCCATGCAGGATTTCGATTGCTATCTGGTCAATCCGATCAGCGTCAGCAACCTCGTCCAGGCACTTGTGCCTGTCGCCCAGAAGAACAAGCCGATCGTAAACATCGACAGCACCATCGACCCCGAGCAGGCCAAGGCCGCGGGCTTCACCACCTCAACCTATATCGGCACCGACAACGTTGCCGCCGGCGTGCTGGCAGGCGAGGAGATGCTGAAGCTGGTTCCTGCAGGCTCCAAGGTTGCGCTGGTGGCCGGCATCGTCGGCGATGTCGGCAGCAACGCCCGCATCAAGGGCTTCAAGCAGGCTGTCGAAGGCAAACTCGAAGTCGTGGTGATGGTCAGTGCCGACTGGGATCGCGAGAAGGCGCTGACCGCGGCCACCGACATCCTGGCCGCGCATCCCGATCTCGCCGGCTTCTTCGCCGCCAACGACATCATGGCGCTCGGCGTCCAGCGCGCCGTCCAGACCTCGGGCAAGGACGTCAAGGTGATCGGCCTCGACGGCATCGTCGACGCGTTGAAATCGGTCGCGGCCGGCGACCTCGCCGCGACCGTCGCCCAATATCCCTATGTCGTCGGCGCCATGGGCGTGGAAGCCTGCAAGGCAGCGGCCATGGGCAAGCAACTGCCCGCCAACGTGCCGGCGCCGGTTCTATTGATCAACAAGGACAATGCCGAAGCCTCGCTGAAGAACTTCCCGCGTCCGGGCGGCGACTATCCCGATCCCTTCCGCGAGATGTTGAAGTGACCATTCCTGAACAAAACGCGCCCGTGCATACCGCGGGCGCGGCGGAGGAGTGCCGCCCCTCCCTGTCGGCTCTCCTCCTGGATCCTTCCTTCTGGGCCGACTGGGCATCGGTCGTCGGCCTTGTCGGCCTCGTCATCGTCTTCGGCATTAGTCAGCCGGTCTTTCTCAGCATCGCCAATTTGCAGGCCCTGCTGCTGGCCGCGGCGATCCTGGTCGTGCTGTCGATCGGACAGACCTTCGTCGTCGCGACCGCCGGCATCGATCTCTCCTTGGCGGCAGCCGTCATGCTGGGCGCCATCATCCTCGGCCTCGTCGATGCCGCGGGCTATGGCATCTTTCTCGCCTGCGTGCTCGCCGTAGCTGCCACGAGCGCGGTCGGTTTCCTTAACGGCGCGCTCATCACAGCCGGGCGAATACCCGACTTCGTGGTAACGCTCGGCACGCTTTCGGGCGTCACCGGGCTCGGCCTGATCTTGTCGGGCGGCGAGCCGATAATGGTCGGCTCGACTTTCCTGCTGCGGCTGGCCTCGGGCTCCTTTGGACCGTTCGGCTATCCCGTCTGGGTGGCGATATCAGCCGTTCTGGTGGCGCATATCGCGCTCTACCACACCCGCTTCGGCGTACATCTGCTGGCGACCGGCGGCCAGGTCGAAAGCGCCAGCGCGCTCGGCATCCGCACCAACCGGGTCAAGATCGCCGCCTATACGATTTCAGGCTTCTGCGCCGGCATCGCCGCACTGCTTCTGGTCGCGCGCATCGGCTCGGCCGAACCGCAGATCAATACCAGCCTTCTGCTCAATTCGGTGGCGGCAGTCGTCTTGGGAGGCGTCAGCCTGTTTGGTGGACGCGCCAGCATTCTCGGCCCGGCGATCGGAGCGCTGATGCTCACCGCTCTCGTCAACGGGCTGACGCTGCTCAGCGTTTCGGCCTTCTACCAGCCCTTGGCCGTTGGCGCCATCGTGGTGCTGGCGGCACTGATCATGCGGTATCAGAAATGAGCGCCGTCAATCACTCCCCGTCGGCCGACGCGATCCTCGCCTGCGAAGGACTGAGCAAGCATTTCGGCGGCATCCGCGCCTTCACCGATGTCGCCTTCCAGGCCCGCCGTGGCGAGGTCACCGCGGTGATCGGCGACAATGGCGCCGGCAAGTCGACGCTGATACGCTGCCTGGTCGGCGTGCATGTGCCGGACGCTGGAGACATTTTCTTCGACGGCCGGCTGCACCCCTTCGCCAATCCCGACGAGGCGCGCAAGGCCGGCATCGAGACGGTGCACCAGAACCTCGCGCTGATCGACGAATTGACAGTCGCTCAGAACCTGTTCCTCAACCGTGAGATCGTGCGCCGGATCGGCCCGCTCGCCCTGCTCGACCGCAAGGCGATGAAGCAGCAGGCGCGCGCCATGCTGTCGCGCCTGTCGATCAACATGCCTTCGGTCAGCCAGCGCGTGCGGCGCCTGTCGGGCGGACAGCGACAGGCGATCTCGATCTGCCGCGCCGCAGGTTCCGGCGCCAAGGTGGTGGTGATGGACGAGCCAACCGCAGCGCTCGGCGTGCAGGAGACGGCCAATGTCGAAGCCCTGATCCGGCGGCTGCGCGAACAGGCCGTCAGCGTCATCCTGGTCAGCCATAATTTCGATCAGGTGCGGCGCCTGTCCGACCAGATCTGGGTGATGCGAGCGGGACGGATGGTGGCGACCGTCCGTTCATCCGAGACCACCGGCAACGAACTCGTCGCGCTCGTCACCGGCGCTGCATGACGGACGGCCGGGTCGAGCCGCACCTGTAGCTATAACGAGCTGTTGGCTGAAACAATTGGTTTGCAAAGGGAGTGTGCCGTGGCGGTGATCCGTGTCGGGCTAGTGGGTCTTGGAGAGGTCGCGCAATCGATCCATCTGCCGGTGCTAAGCGATCAGCGCGACAGCTGGCTGGTATCAGGCATCTATGATGTGTCGCCGAGCCTAATGGCGCTGTGCACATCCGAATACCCGACCGCCAAAGCCTTCGAAACGGCAGAGGCGCTAATCGATTCGCCGGATATCGACGCGGTTTTCATCCTCTCGTCAGACGAGACCCACAGCCGTTTCGTCCGTGCCGCCGTCCAGGCGAACAAGCATGTTCTCTTGGAAAAGCCCGCCTGCCTGACGGTGCGCGAGATCGACGAGCTTCTGGCTCTGACGCCAAACTACGCCAAAACGATCTTCGTCGGCTACATGCGCCGCTACGCTCCGGCCTATCTGGCAGCGATAGAGGAACTGCCTGACTCCGCCGACATCACCCATGTCCGCATCTTCGACCTGATCTCCGAGGGCCGGCATTTCCTGAAGAAGAGCCAGAACGTCCTCTATCCCACCGACATCGATCCGGCCCTTTTGGCACGCGGCGCCGGGGAGCGCGAGGCGCTGATTCGCGAAGTGGTGGGCAGCGATGCGCCCGCCGATCTCGTACGCGCCTATCGCGGCCTGACGGCGCTGAGCTCGCACCATATTTCGGCGATGCGCGGGCTGCTCGGCGAACCAGCCCGTGTGCTGGCGGCGCACCGCACCAATGGCGGCGCCAACACCAGCGTGACCTTCGACTACGGCCACTTCGCCTGCTGCTACGATGCGGTCGTTGACGATCTCGGCCTATTCGATGCCATGATCGAGGTGCGCTCGAACACCAAACGGGTCCGCATCATTTACGACACGCCCTACATCCGCAGCCTACCGACGCGGCTCGAAGTGACGGAAGCCGGAGCAGCCGGCCCAGTGACGCGGACATTCGGGCCGCTGTATGGCGACGCCTTCTCCAACGAACTGGAAACCTTCCACCGCCACATCACCGACGGGACGAAGCCGCTGACCGACCTAGCGGACTCCCGCCGCGACCTGGCGCTGATGGCAGAGATCATCGAGCAGATGAAGAAGACTGTCAGGCGCTGAAGGCTGCTTACTTCCCGCAATGGTGATCGTTGATCTTGTTCAACGCATTCGCGTCGGGTCCGACCCTGTCGTAGGAGCAGGCTCCTGCGGCTGTCGTGAACAACTGCTGGTCATAGTAGCGCGGGCCGCCGAACAGAATGTCGATGATATTGCCTTCGGCGGGAACGTAGCGCTCGGGATCAGCCCGTTGGTCACGATTTCCAGCGAAGGCCGAGGCGGACATGCTGCAGCCCATCGCGAAAGCGAGAGCAAGAATCGCAAAGCGTTTTGTTGTCATTGGCAATCCCCTTCTGGCCGTTCGGCTTCTCACCATACATCCAAAATCGCGAGGCGGACAAAAGTTCCTCACCCTGGCCAGATCAGCTCAACCATATGGCCTGTCACAATAGCTTTATCCTGCAGCGCTGCGCGGCAATCTATCCCGCAATCTCCAGCAAGGACGATACCAGCAACCGACGTTCGTCCTGTGAGAGGACGTCCGAGTCGAAGAGATTCATGCTGCGAAGTCCTTCGATGGCGAGGTAGCAGACCAGCAGCGCCTTGAGGTCCGGCGTCTCTCCCTTGAGCCGTTCGAAAACCTGCCGCCTGAACGCTTTTATCGGCGTCAGGAAATCGGGATCCTCGGCGATCGCCGAAAATATCCAGGAAGCTGACGGTTTCGATTCCGCGGCATGTTCGGCCGAAAGCTTGATGTAGGTCGCAAGCGGGCTCTCGCCGCTAACGCCGGCAGTGCGAGCGGCGTCCAGCGCCTGCTCGAAGGCGCGCAGGTACTCCTCAACCAGCGCCTGCATCAGTTTCGCCTTGGTCGGAAAATTGTACAGCAAGCCGCCTTTCGACACGCCGGCCCGGCTGGCGACGGCGTCCAGCGACAGGCTGCCGGGCCCTGTCTCGCGTGCCACATCGGCGGCGGCGGCGAGAATTTTATCACGCGAATTTGCTCTGCGGGCTTTCATCAATCGCTCCCCATACATTAGCCTATGCGGAATTGACAAGACCGTCCAGACGGTACAGTAAAGTCGCCGTCATTTGAAATCGGGACCAGTCACAGGTATGTGTTTGGCTCATCCGACTGTTGTGCCGGGCCATGGCCAAGGGGACTGTTCGTGATCAAGCGTTTCATCATTGCCTTCATTCTGCTCGTGCTGGTCTGCGGCGGCATCGTCGGTTTCAACTTGTTCCGCGACAATGCAATGCAGCAATTCTTCGCCACCATGAAGCCGCCGGCCACGACCGTGTCGACGATGATCGTCAAGCCGACGGAATGGACGCCGGGCGTCGAGGCGATCGGCACTGTCAGTGCGGTCCGCGGCGTCGATCTGACCGTCGAAACCGCCGGCATCGTCAAGGACATCCTGTTTCACGCCAATCAGAAGGTTGAAGCCAACGCGGGTCTCCTTCAGCTTGACGATGCCGCCGAGCGCGCCGATCTCGAGGCGACGAAGGCGCAAGCTGCACTCGACCAGACGGCGTTGACACGCGCCCTTGAATTGCAGAAACGCGGTGTCGGCTCGGATTCGACGCTCGATACGGCGCGGGCAGCCGCATTGGCTTCCGCTTCGCGGGTCAACAGGCTGCAGGCGGTGCTCGAGCAGAAGCTGCTGACCGCGCCCTTCAGCGGCACCGTGGGTATCCCCAGGATCGATCTCGGCCAGTATCTCTCACCCGGCACTTCCGTAGCGACCCTGCAGGATCTGGAGACGATGCGGGCCGATTTCTCGGTTCCCGAACAGCAGCTTCCGCTGCTGAAGATCGGCCAGACGGTGCGGCTGGGCGTTGGTGACGGCGAGTTGCCTTTCACCGGCACTATTCGGGGCATCGACCCCAAAATCGACCCGGCCAGCCGGCTGGTGACGGTCAGGGCCGAGGTCGCCAACCCCGAAGGCAAGCTGACCCCTGGCCAATTCGTGCAGGTGCGCGTCGAACTGCCCGAGGAAAACAACGTGCTGACGGTGCCGCAGACTGCGCTGACCTCCAGCCTCTACGGTGACTTCGTCTTTGTGGTGCGTCCGGCAAAGCCCGCCGCGGCCAATGGCGCCGCCCCTGCCGCCGCGGCCAACGCGGAAGAAAAGCCGGCCACGGATAGTGCGAAGCCCGCGACTGAAGCGCCCGCGGCAAAACCCGAGGAACAACCGGCTGCTGCGCCAGCCGAGCCGACGGCGCAAGAGCAGAAGCCGCAGCTCGTGCTTGCCCAGGTGTTCGTCAAGCCAGGCCGCCGTAATGCCGGCCTGGTTGAGATCCTGGAAGGCATCGCGCCCGGCGACGAAGTGGTTACCGCCGGCCAGAACCGCCTTTCCAACGGCATGTCCGTTGCCGTCGACAACACCATCGATCCGACCAAGCCGGCAAACCAGCAGGCAGCCCAGAAATGAGCTTCTCCGACATCTTCATTCGCCGTCCGGTCCTTTCGACCGTGCTCGCCTTGATGATCCTGCTTCTGGGTTTCCAGGGCATCTTCAGCCTCTCGATCCGGCAGTATCCGGAGGTCGAAGAAACGGCCATCACGATCACCACGGCCTATCCCGGCGCCAGCGCCGACCTGATCCAGGGGTTCATTTCCGCGCCGATCGCCCGTGCCGTCGCTTCGACCGAAAACATCGATTATGTCACGTCGGCGAGCCGGCCGTCCTCAAGCACCGTGACGGTGCAGATGAAACTCGGCTCCAACCCCGACGTCGCGCTGAACGAAGTCTTGTCGAAGGTACAAAGCGTGCGCGGCGACCTGCCGGACGAGTCCGAAGACCCGGTGATGGTCAAGGGCACCGGCGAGCAGTTCGCGATGATGTATATCTCGATGCAGAATCCGAACATGACGCCGGAACAGCTCACCGAATATATCGAGCGCGTCGTGCGGCCGCGCATGTCGACGGTCGAGGGTGTCGCCGACGTGCAGATCTTCGGGGCCGCAGAATATTCGATGCGCGTCTGGATCGACCCGATCAAACTGGCGGCGCGCGGCGTGACGGCGTCGGAAGTGCTGACCGCCATCAACGAATCGAATTTCCTGTCAGCACCCGGCAACACCGAAAACGAATACGTCGCCTCCTCGATCACCGTTCGTTCGACGCTGCAGACGCCGGAGGCTTTCGCTGCTCTTCCGCTCCGTTCGAAAGACGGCAATGTGGTGCGATTGCGCGACGTGGCGCGCGTCGAGCTCGCCGCGGCGAGCACCGACACCAGGGTCACTTTCAACGGCAAGCCCGGCATCTTTCTCGCCATCTTCCCGACTCCGGCTGCCAATCCGCTGACGACAGCGCAGGCGATCCACGAAATCGTGCCGACGATCCAGGAGACGCTGCCGCAAGGCATGACGATCGAGATCGTCTACGATTCGACCGAGCAGATCAGCGCATCGATCGAGGAGGTGTTCAAGACCATCGGCGAGGCAGTCATCATCGTCATCGTCGTCATCCTGCTCTTCCTCGGCTCGTTCCGCTCGGTGCTGATGCCGATCGTAACCATTCCGCTGTCGCTGATCGGCGTCTGCTTCCTGCTGTTTTCGCTGGGCTATTCGATCAACCTTTTGTCGTTGCTGGCCATGGTCCTGGCGATCGGCCTCGTCGTCGACGATGCCATCGTGGTGGTGGAAAACATCCACCGCCATATGGAGGAAGACGGTTTGTCGCCGATGCAGGCGGCCTTCAACGGCATGCGGGAGATCTCGTCCGCCGTCATCGCCATGACGATAACGCTGGCCGCCGTGTTCGCGCCGCTGGCCTTCACCGGCGGCCTGACCGGCGCACTGTTTCGCGAATTCGCGGTGACGCTTGCCGGCTCGGTGGTGCTTTCGGGTGTCGTTGCCCTCACCGTCACGCCGATGATGTCGGCACGCATCCTCAGGCCAGGCTCGCACAGCCGCTTCCAGCGTATTGTCGACAACACGTTCGGGCGCGTCGAAAACATCTATGAGCGGTTGGTCAGCGGCTCGTTGAAATATCGCCCGGTGACGCTGATGATCGTCATCGCACTGATCGCCACGACCGGCTTCATGTTCACCAAGACCGCGAGCGAACTGGCGCCCGAAGAAGACCAGGGCTTCCTGCTGTCTATTGTGAATGCGCCGCGCTATGCGACGTCGGACTACACCGAGACCTATGTGAACCAGATTCTCGGGCTGATGAATGACATCCCCGAAACCAGGGCGCGGTTCTCCGCCGTTGCGTTCCAAGGCCCGACGAACAACGCCTTCGTCGGCTTCGCATTCAAGGACTGGGCCGAGCGCGCGCGCAGCTCGAAGGAGCTTCAGGAAGACATCACCGCCCGCCTTGCCAAGGTGGCGGGCGTCGAGGCTTTCGTCTTCGCCCCACCGACGCTGCCCGGCTCCGGCGGCGGCCTGCCGATCACAATGGTGGTGCGCTCGACCGGCGATGCCTCCCAGGTGTACGAGGCGGCCGAGGACATCAAGAACAAGGCGCAGGCCTCCGGCCGCTTCCTCGCCGTGCAGAATTCGATGTCCTTTGACGCACCGCAAGTGACGGTGACGATCGACCGCGACCGCGCCGCGGCGCTCAACCTGCCGATCGCCGACATCGGCCGGACGCTGACCCTCCTGGTCGGTGGCGCCGAAGTGGCGCAATTCGACCGCGAGTCCAACAGCTACGACATCATCCCGCAAGTGCCGCAGCAATTTCGCGACAACCCTGAAAAGCTGGCCGAGTATTTCGTGCGCAGCGCTTCGGGCGACATGGTGCCGCTCTCGGCGGTGGTAAAGATCTCGACCAACGCCTCGCCAGCCGTGATCGAGCAGTTCAACCAATTGAACTCCGCCACGATTTCTGCTCTGCCATTGCCCACCGTCACCACCGGCGACGGGCTGAGGACCATCGAGGATATCGCCAGGGAAAGCCTGCCCGACACGTTCTTCATCGACTATACCGGCCAGTCGCGACAGGAGAAGGAACAGGGCTATACGATCATCATCGCCTTCGCGGCAGCCGTTCTCGTCATCTATCTGGTGCTGGCGGCGCAGTTCGAAAGCTTCCGCGATCCGCTGATCATCATGATGTCGGTGCCGCTGTCGATCTTCGGCGCGATCGTGCCGCTCAATCTGGGGCTGGGAACGCTCAACATCTACACGCAGGTCGGACTGATCACGCTGATCGGCCTGATCACCAAGCACGGCATTCTTCTGGTCGAGTTCGCCAACCAGCAGCGCGAGCTCCACGGGATGCGGCGGCGCGATGCGATCGTCGCCTCGGCCAGGGTGCGGCTAAGACCGATCCTGATGACGACGGCGGCGATGGCGCTCGGCGTGGTGCCGCTGATCATCTCCAGCGGCGCCGGCGCCGCGGCGCGCTATTCGATGGGCCTGGTGATCTTCACCGGCATTCTGGTGGGAACCATGTTCACCCTGTTCGTGGTGCCGATGTTCTACACCTTCATCGCCAGCAAGGACCTGCCGCATCACGCCGAGAAGCCGGACCCGAAGCTGATGCCGGTGCCGGTCGATTGATTGACAAAAAAGGCCGGAAATCTCCGGCCTTTTTCTTGGGCAGTGATGTCCGACCGCAACGCATTTATGAAAGCGGATCGTCTTGCTTATCTATTTGACGATGACGATTTTGGTGTTGGTCGGACCGAAAATTTCGACAAGCTGGTAGAAGTCGGCGGCGTTGTCCGGATGCAGCCGCACGCAGCCATGCGAGGCCGGCTGGCCGAGGCGCTTGACGAAATTGGTCGCATGCACGGCGTAGCCACCCTTGAAGAAGACCGAATGCGGCATCGGCGCATTGTCGTACTTCCTGAGAATACCACATCTGGTGCATGCGGGTCGGCTTGAACGAGCCGGTCGGGGTGACATGCCCCTTGCCGCCGGTCGAGACTTTCCACGCGAAGGTCGGCCGGCCGTCGACGAGGACTTCCATCGTCTGCTGCGAAAGCGAAATCCGCGCCACGATCTGATTGGCGGCCCGATTGGCGGCATGGGCAACGCCGTTGCCGACGCCGAACAGAAGAACCGTGCCCGCGGTGACGGCGGCGGCGATGTTGATGAGCTTGGCGGAAATGGCAGTGTACATGATGTCCCCCTGTCTGCCGGGTATGGCCGGCTCCAATTCAATGAATGGCTTGTCATTGGATCACGTTTCGAATTGATTTCGCACGGCGGATTTTTCTGTTTCGAATCTGTTTCCTCTGGTTAACGGCCGGAGGCCCATCCGAGGCATTTGCAGGGGTGAAACCAAGGACAGGACGGTTTGCCTGGTCGAGCCCGGACCCGCGAAAGGTACTGCCGTCTCCCGGGAAAGTGCGGTATTCTCTCACATGAAAGAAACTTGACTTGGCTCGAAACCAATCGGCAACAAAGCGCGGACTCGAGCGGCATGATCTCGATACAGGCCACCCGCAAAGTTGACCCAACGAAACAGCCGGCACAAACGAAGATGAACATGCAGTCGAACGCGATCTCCTGGCTGTTCAGGATAAGCATAGAAGCAGCGTTGATTGGCATGCCGCACTGTTTTCGCCACGGTCTGGATCGTGTCCAGCCTGCGCATAACCGGCTCAAGGCCCTCTGGCGGGTCGGTTTTGGGCTGAAGAAGATGCGCGGCACCTCCGGCAACTTGCAGCCGAGAGGACCGAAGGCCCGCGCCGCAACGGGGGGCTCCGCTGGCGGCGCGGGCACTTCGGGGTTTTCCCTGAAGCGAACCTGAAACCAAATTTGGGGGACGAAAACGATGAACACGAAATTTGCAGCTTCGGTGCTTACCGCACTGCTCTACGCACAGGGCCTGCTCGGCTTTGCCGGCCTCGCCACCGTGCTTCTTAGGGATCGTGCTCATGCGAGCGAATTCGTCACGGCCAGCGAAATGCCGTCAGGTCCATCGCTTCTTGTGGTGCGCTGAGCGCCTGTGCCTGTGGACTGTACGGTGAGGGGCTCGAAGGTGAGGGACTGGGCCTCAGTCGGCGAACTGCGTCGGCGGATCGAACCGGTAGCCGGCACCCCTTATCGTGGTGATGGTTTCGGTGTCGAGCTTGCGGCGCAGTCGCACGATGCGCGAATCGATCGAGCGATCGAAGGCATCGGCATTTTCGGCGGGCGCGGCGGCAATGATGTCGTCGCGCGTCAAGACCTTGCGCGGACTGGCCAGGAACAATCTGAGCAGCGCCACCTGACCCGGCGACAATTGTTCTTCCGTACCGGAGCGATGCATGACCATGGCCGACCGGAGGTCGACCGTCGCGTTCTCCAGCACGACCAATTCCCCGGCGTTCCTGCCGCGCCGTGCCAGCAAGCCGCCGATACGGGCGGCGAGTTCCCTGACATTGAGCGGGCTCTCGACGACGTCGGCGGCGCCGAGCTCGAGCGCCAGCACCTTGTCGATGAGATCGGCCGGCCGGCAGATCAGGATGAAATCCGGCCCGCCCTCGCCGCCATGGCGCTTGAGCAGATCACGCCCTTCCGCCTGGCTGAGGCTGTCGCCGACGACGACGACATCGATGCCGTTTCCGGAAAGCAGGGATTCGGCCTCCCACGGCTGCCGCACTGCGCGCACGTCGTGACCGCGCCGTTCGAGATGATCGGCGAGATCGGTTGCGACCACTTCGGCGACGGAAACAAGCGCGATGATGGATCGTGCAGCCATTTTTTTCCCACCCTGCAACCGGCAACCCAAGATGAGTGCTGGACATGATGTTTATACCCAATCTACTTTCCGCTGAAAGTGGGAGCGAAAGCATCGTGCGGGCACGAATTGTCGTCGTCGAGGACGAGCCGGATCTGAGGGACGCGGTTGCCGAGTATCTCGGCGCCAGCGGCTACGATGTCGCCACGGCCGAGAGTGCCAGCGCTGCGCGAACTTTGCTGGAAACGCAGTCGTTTCACCTGGCCATCCTCGACATCGCCATGCCGGGCGAGGACGGCCTGTCGCTTGGCCGCTGGATGCGCTCGAAAACGCCGATCGGCATCATCTATGCCACTGCCGCCGGCACCGCGCTCGACCGCATCGTCGGGCTAGAACTCGGCGCCGACGACTACATCGTCAAGCCTTACGAATTGCGCGAGGTGCTGGCTCGGGTCCGCAGCGTGCTGCGCCGTGTGCCGCAGCCGGCCGAGCCGCAGGCGGCCAAGGCCGAAACAACTGCCAACCGCCGTTTCATGAGCTTCGGCCCTTTCCATGCCGATCTCGACGGTCGGTTCGTCACCGGCACCAATGGGACGGTCATCGACCTGGCCAAGAGCGAGTTCGACGTGCTGGAGGTCTTCCTGACGCGTGCCAACCGCTTGCTGACACGTGCGGCGATCTCCGAGGCGATCGGCTTCGTGGAAGATCCGGAATCCTCACGTGCAGTCGATATCCGCATCATGCGGCTGAGGAAGAAGATCGAGGCGGACCCGGCCAATCCGAAATTCCTGCGCACAGTCCGCGGCGAAGGCTATATCTTCTCGCTGCCGACCGGCGAAGGCAACTGAGCGGCACGACCACTGGTAACCACTCCCGGTGGCGCGACTGTGAAATGACGGCTGACCATGACGGCTGAAGCAGCACGCAGCGATAGGCACGGCGTCAGGCATGGCGCGGCGATGGCCGCTGTTCACGTCGTGCGCCGGCTTCGCGAAGCTGGCGACTGGCAGCGCGAGATGGGCAGCATCCTTGAAACGCTGTGCGGGCCCATGGATTGCCAGCGCGGCATCCTGTTCCGGCTGCGCGAGCTGCCCGGCCAGGGCTTTGCCCAGTCGGTGGCCGCCTACTGGATCGACCCCCGATATGGTGGCGAACTGGCATCGCCGACGGTGATCCTGCAGTCGGTTGTCAATTCGGACCCACTGCTGGAACGGTTGGCGGAGGACGAGCGGCAAGGCAAGATCTTCGCGGGACACACGCGCGACCTCGAAGGCTTTCTGAGAACCGACTTCGAAAAGCAGCACATCAAGTCGTTCCTGTCGGTGTCGGTCTTTGCGCACGGCCATCTGTGGGGCACGCTGGCGGTCAACGACTGCCTGAACGAGCGCGAATGGACCGACGAGGAAGAGGCAACGCTGCACATCGTGGCACTGGCCATCGGCGACGCCATCGAACGATCGCTTTCCGATGCCCACGCCAGCGAAGTCATCCGCCGCACCATGCTGCAGGCCTCGCTCGACGCCATCATCGTCATCGACGAGACCGGTTCGATCATTGAATTCAATCCCGCCGCCGAAAAGATGTTCGGCTACCAGCGCAGCGACATCCTCGGCAAGGACCTGCGCGACACTGTCGTTCCGGAATATTATCGCAAGGGCTATGTGTCGGGCGCCGAATACATGTCGGGCCGCGGCGCGCCGATGGTCGGCCAGCGGATCGAGACCGTCACCCAGAACGCGGCCGGCGAGGTCTTTCCGATCGAACTGACGGCGACCGAGATGCGGGTCGCCGACCGCCGCCTGATCTTCGGCTCGATCCGTGACCTGCGCGACAAATTGCGCGCCGAGGAAGAGATCGGCCGCCAGCGCGAAAAGCTGCACCAGAACGAGAAGATGGCGGCGATGGGCTCGCTGCTTGCCGGCGTGTCACACGAGCTCAACAACCCGCTTGCCGTGGTCGTCGCCCAATCGACTTTGTTGCACGAGTTCGCCTCTGACCCGCAGACCAAGGTGCGCGCCGAAAAGGTGCGCGCCGCCGCAGAGCGCTGCGGCCGCATTGTCAAGAGTTTCCTGTCGATGGTCCGCCTGCATCCGGCGACTCACGCCGAGACCGACCTCAACCAGGTGGTCCGCGCGGCACTCGAAGTGACCGCCTACGGCGCCAGGTCGACCGGCATCATTATCGACACCGAATTCGCCAGCGGCCCGCTGCTGGCCATGGCCGACGCCGACCATGTGACGCAAGTGGCCGCCAACTTCCTCATCAACAGCCAGCACGCTCTGGCCGGCATCGGTGGCGACCGGCTGATCAAGGTTCGCACGTTTCGCAGCGATCGCGGCAATCCCTGTTTCTCGGTCGAGGACAACGGGGCGGGCGTACCGGAAGCGATACGCTCTCGCATCTTCGAATCGTATTTCACCACCAAGCCGGTCGGCGTCGGCACCGGCATCGGCCTGTCGATCTCGAAATCGATCATCGAACGGCACAATGGCAGTGTCTGGTTCGAGGAAGCTGTGCCGAGAGGCGCCCGTTTCGTCGTCCAGTTGCCAGCGATCTCCGGCGGCGCGGCCGCCGCCGGCGAAAGCCCGTCGCGCTCGAGCGGATTGCGTCACGCGCTGATCATCGACGACGAGCCGGATGTCGCCGCCTCGCTGTCGGACATTCTGGAGTTGATGGGCATCAAGTCGCGGATCGTGCCGGCCTGGGCATCGGCCG
The DNA here is from genome assembly GCF_055811375.1 of Mesorhizobium sp. WSM4848. Taxonomy (NCBI): domain Bacteria; kingdom Pseudomonadati; phylum Pseudomonadota; class Alphaproteobacteria; order Hyphomicrobiales; family Phyllobacteriaceae; genus Mesorhizobium; species Mesorhizobium sp. WSM4848. The sequence continues at coordinate 53,802 of NZ_JBVVPX010000030.1, read as the reverse complement.
CCGCGACCTTGTCGGGCCATATGCCGCCGGACATCGTCTTTTCCGATCTGCGCATGCCCGGCACCAGCGGCATATCGATCTATCGCGAACTGCTCGCCGAAAAGCCTGATCTGGCGCGGCGCTTCGTTCTGGTCACCGGCGACCTGATCGGCGCGAAGGCCGAAATCGAGGCATTGCCGGCGCCGCAGCGGCCGCAGATCCTGGAAAAGCCGTTCAGCACGCTGGACGTGCGCGGCGTGCTGTCGGCCATTGCCGAGCAGGCCGCATTGGGCAGCTAGAAATCCGATGCTCAAACAAAAGGGCTAGAGTCCAGAGAAAAAAGACTCCCGACCGATGCGGCGGGAGCCTGCTTGGAGCGCTGGAGGGGTCGCTCGGGCATCAAAAAACGTTCGGGGTATCGGTCAGCGGCGCGGCATTGGCGATCACGCGAACCGCGCGGGCCTTGTGACTGCCGGATTGCTCGGCAATGACGCGCAGGCAGTCCGCACTCTCGGCGCCCCAGGCCTGCCCCTTGCAGACAAAATCGATCTCCGGCATCGGCAGCCGCGCGGTCTTGGTCGTGGTCGGCGCGCCCTTGACGATATTTGCCGGCGGGTTCAGTGAAGCAAAGGCGGGACCAACTGTCGGCGCGAACGCCATGCCGGCGAACGCGGCGGCGCCCAGCACCACGAACAGCGCCATCGGATGGTTATTAGCGCGCTGGCGCAGCGCCAGCTTCGGCCGCCGATCGTTGCGCTCCGGCGCTTGCAAACGACGGTCATTGCAGGCAGTCCGGATTTTCGTATACATCGCGCTTCCCTTCGTCGATCTTCTTTTTCTGTTAAAGCGAACTTAGTCGCACGTTGTAACGGACGAACGACGCAGGCAAACTGGCCGTGTAACAGCTTTGAAACGGGAATTCGGCGGGCGGATCCGGTCATCGCCGGCGCGAGGCAGTTCGTTGCCGAACTGTTTTCGTCCAGTCGCATGTTCTACGGGATCAAATCACGCCGCCGCTCTGGCCCGGCGGCATCCGGTCGCCGGCTCGAGCGCCTCGCCTGCGACCATGAGGCGCTTGTGACTACTGCGGATTAAGTTCCGAGAGTATTTTCTGTGCCGCAATGCGCCCAGCCACGATTGCGCCTTCGACATAGCCCGGAAACGACGGCGACAATTCCGAGGATGCGAAATACACTGGCGGCGCGCCGGCCAGGATGGTTTGTTCGGCCTCGGTGGCACTCGTATCGATGATGAGATCGGCGTAGCCGCCGCCGCTCCAGCGATCATCGGTCCAGTCGCGATAGCTGAAATCGGTGAACTTGCCTGCATCGGTGCCGAGCGCCTGCTGCAGCCGCGCCGTAACCTCTGTGCGCAACGCGGCATCTCCCAGTTCCCGCCAGCGGAGGGCAAGCGGCCCGCCGACGAAGACGACCAACGCAGGGTGGCCGTCGTCCTTGCTGACGTCACAGGCAAAAAGTGCCGGCGGATCGCGCCACATCACCATGCCGCTCAAGCCCTTGGCGCGCCAAAAGGCTGTGGCATAGCGCACCTGTATTTTGATCACCACGCCGCTTTGCCAGACGCCGAGGGCCTTTTGCAAGGCAGCCGGCAGCGGCGGCGCGAAGTCCAGCTTCGAAGCCATCATCGGCGGCATGGCGATCAGCGATATTCGAGCCGTGATTGAGCCCGTCGTCGACGCCAGACGAACGCCTCCCGGTCCGCGCCCGATCCTTCTGACCGGCGCGTTCAATCGCAGACGGCCGCCGAGATCGCCAGCCAGATCATCCGCCAGCGACTGCATGGTCTCGTGCACGAAATACTGCAGCTCCGACACCTCATTGGTGATACGGCGGTCATTGTCGATGAGGTGCCAAAGCGGCAGTTTTTCGAGCGCCTGGCACCACAAGCCCTCGATCATCGAGCGGAAAGCCGCCTTGGCCTCGCCGGGATCGTTCTGGCGATCGAGCCATGTGGCGACGGTCAGACCGGCGATAGTCGGATCGCCCGGTGCGATCGCATTCATACGGTCGCGGATCGACCTCGAGGCGTGGTAGATTCGCTCGGCTTGCTTTGCGCCGATCAGCGGCTGGGCAATGACTTCGCCCTTGGCATAGGTCTCGACCAACGTCTTGCCGCGCGTTCGCACCAGGGCCATCAGTTCCGGCATGTCCTCGCACAGGAACTGACCGCCGCTGTCGATCCGCTCGCCAAGCCCGTTCCACTGGGACTCGACCCGCCCGCCAACCCGGTGGCGCGCCTCGAGCAGTGCAAAATCGATGCCGGCCTTGCTCAATTCATGCGCGGCTGACAGGCCGGTAAAGCCGGCCCCGACGATGGCGACATCGGTTGGTGCGGTCTGGCGCTTCAAGAGGCAGCCTTGAAGTTCTCGAAGCCCGCGATCATCCGCGGCTTCAGCTTCGGAGACAACGGTCCTGTCGAGATCATCGAAACCCCGCCCGATCGATATATTGCAGGTCGCCGGCTACTCTGCCGGGCGACCCGCTTTAGCCAATGGTCTTTTCCAGCATGCTTATCCAGTTGCGGTAGGCGATTTTCTCGATCAGCGCGCGACCGAAGCCGCGCGCGGCGAACGCGTCGAGCAGCTTCGGCAGGCCGGTGACGTCGCCGACCACAGCCGGGATCATGGCGCCGTCGAAGTCGGACCCGAGCCCGACGCCGTCTTCGCCCAGCGCCTGCAGCAGTGATTCGACGTGGCGCACCAGGACGTCGAGACTGGTATCGGCATTCATCCTGCCGTCTTCGCGCAAGAACCCGGTCGCGAAATTCAGCCCGACCATGCCGCCCGAGTCGCGGATCGCGCCGAGCTGCCATTCGGTGAGGTTACGCGAATGACCGCAGATCGCATGGACATTGGAATGGGTCGCGACCAGTGGTGCGTCGCTGATCTCGGCGACGTCGCGAAACCCCTTCTCGTTGAGGTGCGAAAGATCGACCATGACGCCGAGCTGGTTGCAGGCCTTGACCAGCGCCTTGCCGGCATCGGTCAGGCCAGGTCCGGTGTCGGGTGTCGACGGGAAACGGAACGGCACGCCATGGCCGAAAGCGTTCGGGCGGCTCCAGACGATGCCGAGCGAGCGCAAGCCGGCCGCATGCAGCACGTCAAGCATGGTCAGTTGGGGGTCGATCGCCTCGACGCCTTCGATATGGAACACCGCTGCGATCGAGCCTTGCGCCATCGCGTTTCGCACATCGCCGGCGCTGCGGCAGACGGTGAGCGCCGACGCTCGTTCCAGCCTGAACAGGATCGAGGCCATGGCGATGGTGGAAGCAAGCGCGTCGGCGCGCGGAATTTCGGGCGGCAAGGGCTCGATATCGCTCGGCGCCGGAGGAACCGCACTGCGCTTGGATTTCTCGACCGGCGGCGGAAAGATCGCGAACATGCCGCCGGCAAAGCCGCCCTGTTTCGCACGCGGCAAGTCGATGTGGCCACCCGATGTTCCCTCGATGAACAGCTTTTCGACATCCGCGTCTTTCGACTGATAGAGCCTGAGCAGCGTATCGTTGTGGCCGTCGAAGACGGGAACAAGATCGGTTTCGGTCATCAGGGGATCATTTCGGTTCGATTGGTCGGGCGGGCACCATACCTACTTAGGCAAGGCAATACCCACTAGGCAAGACAACCCATCAGGCAAGGCAGGTGATCTGCGCAAATGCCACAGCGACCCGGGCGATTGTGGCTGCCCGCCCTCAACCGTCATCGTGCGCCGAGACCTGTCGCTAGGACCGGCGCTATTGCTTCAGCACGTCGGCCCATTCCGGGTGACGATGGAACTGGGCGTTGGCGAACGGACAGAGCGGGATGATCTTCTTGCCCGCCGCGCGCGCGTCCTCGACGGCGCGGGTAACGAGCCTAAGCCCCGCACCCTGGCCGCGAAACGCATCCGGCACTTCGGTGTGGTCGATGATGATCTGGTGCTCGCCGATCTTGGTAAAAGTCATCTCCGCCTTGGCGCCGTCAGGCCCGCGCAGGAGATAACGGCCCTTGGAACCGCGATCCTCCAGTTCGATCTCCGGCAATTGGTCAGGCATTGCTTACGCTCCTTCTGCCGGCGCAGCGGACAGGAACCGCTGCGCCGCCTCGATCTCGTTCGACTGCACCTCATGGCCGCCATCGTGCCACTCCACTGTGACATCGGCGCCATCGGCGCGCAAATAGGCTTCGAGCCGCGACGTCAGGTTGGGCGGACAGATCGGATCGCGCCTGCCTGCGGTGACCAGGATGCGGCGGCCGGCGAGACTGCCCTTCACCTCCGGCTCGAATGGGATCAGGGGATGCATCAGCACCGCCGCCTCGAACAGAGAGGGTGCGGCGAACACCACCGAGGTCAGGATGTTGGCGCCGTTGGAATAGCCGAGGGCAAGCACCGACGCGGGCTTTGCCGCCTCGATATGCGCCTTGACGAAGCCAACCATCTTGTCCGTCGCCCGCGCCAGATCGGCCATGTCGTAGACGCCCTCGCCGGTGCGGCGAAAGAAGCGCGCCGCTCCGTGTTCCGAGACATCGCCGCGCGGCGAGACGATGGTCGCCTGCGGCGCGAGATCACGCCCGAGCGACAGAAGCTGGCTCTCGTCGGCCCCGGTGCCATGGAAGACGAAGAGCAGCGATCCATCAGGCGAACCAGGCAGTGTCTTGTAGGAGTAAGCGTCCTTGCTCATGGCCTTGTCCTTAATCTTCCAGCTTTTGCAGATGTTGCTCGATATAGGGCCGCAGGTGCTGGTGCTGCGACGGCAGCTTCAGCGCCTCGCCGAGATGGGCGGTATCCTCGTCGCGGTCGAAGCCCGGCTCGTTGGTGGCGACTTCGAACAGCACGCCGCCCGGCGTGCGAAAATAGATCGCCCAGAAATAATCGCGGTCGATCACCGGCGTCACCTGGTAGCCGGTGTCCATCAGCGCCTTGCGCACTTCGAGCTGCTTGGCGCGGTTTTCGACAGCGAAGGCGACGTGGTGGACCGAGCCGGCGCCGAGGTCGGCAAAAGCGGCGCCCGGCAGCGATTCGATATCGACGATGTTGGCGCCGTTGCCGTCCTTCACCGCCAGCCTTTTTACAGTGCCGGACGTGTCGACTTCCTCATAGCCCATGAATTTCAGCAGCTCTTCCGTGGCGCCGCCATCCTTCAGCCTGAGCGACACCGAGTGAAAGCCGCGGATCGCCTCGTCGGAGGGAACATTGCCCTTCGCCCATGGCGTACGGGTGTCGGCCTTGTTCTCGACCAGCGCAAACCCGTCGCCATCGGGACCGGCGAAGGCAAGACGCTTCTCGCCGAAGTTCTCTTCGCGCGACAGCCCCGTGACGCCCTCATCGGCAAAACGCTTTTCCCAATAGGCAAGCGTGCCTTCGGGCACCGAATAGACCGTGGTGCCGACCTCGCCAACGCCGTGGCGGCCCCTGCCGATATTGGGGAACGGAAAATAGGTCATCACGGAACCGGGCGTGCCGAGCTCGTCGGCATAGTAGAGATGGTAGACATCCGGCGCGTCGAAATTGACGGTTTTCTTGACCCGGCGCAGGCCGAGCTCTTTTGTGAAGAACGCGTTGTTCTGGCGCGCATCCCTGGCCATTGAGGTGACGTGATGTAGACCCTTGATCTGGTCGAGCATTTTCCTGCTCCTTCGCGTGTCCTGTGCGGCCCGTGCCGCGGTCCACGCCAATATGAGGACCCGCCAGCCGGCGGCAAAGGCCGCAAACACAGAATAGACTGTGCTCTATAAGTGAACAATAAAGCGACTTTTGTTCACCATTTAGCGAACATCTAAGGCTTGTGTCGCCACAAAAATTCGGCTCCCGTGACCGGCAGGTATTTGCGGCAGGTTTTCAATGAAGGACACTCGCATTGGTCAGAAAAGACAGACGCCCGAATGTTCTCCTGATCACCTGTGACCAGTGGCGGGGCGATTGCCTGTCGGCGGCAGGCCACAAGGTGGTGCGAACGCCGAATGCCGACGCGCTCGCCGCCGAGGGTGTGCTGTTTCGACAGCACTTCGGCGGGGCGGCGCCCTGCTCGCCGGCACGCGCCTGCCTCTACACCGGCCTTTACCAGATGAACAACCGCGTCTGCCGCAACGGCACGCCGCTCGACGCCCGCCATGGCAACATCGCGCTCTCGGCACGCAGTCTCGGCTATGATCCAACGCTGTTCGGCTATACCGACGTGTCGCCCGATCCGCGCACGCTGGCGCCAGGCGACCCGCGGCTGAAAAGCTATGAAGGCGTCCTGCCCGGCTTCACCGTGCGCCAACTCCTGCCGGAGCACCAGAAACCGTGGCTGTCATGGCTCAAGGCGCGCGGCATCGACAGCAGCGCCGGTTTTCCCGATATCCATCGCCCCGTCGACAAGCTTGGAGGCAGGGCCGACAGCGCGGTGACAGGCGCGCCGCCCGTCTACTCGAAGGACGAGACCCCAGCCGCTTTCCTGACCGGCGAATTCGCCCGCTGGCTCGGCGAGCAGGAGCGCGATACACCGTGGTTCGCGCATCTTTCCTTCCTCAGCCCGCATCCGCCCTTCATCGTGCCGGAGCCTTACAACAGCATGTATGATCCGGCCGACGGAACAGCCTTCCGCCGCGCCGCGAGCTGGCAGGCCGAGGCGCAGAGCCACCCCTACCTCGCCTATGAACTTGGCCAGCGGCAGCGGGCAAATTTCCGCCCCGGCGCCGAGGGCAAGGTGCGCGACTGGGGCGACGACAATTTTCGCCCCATCCGCGCGCTCTATTACGGCATGATCTCGGAAGTCGACGCGCAGCTTGGCCGCATCTGGCAGGCGGTCAAGGCGGCGGATGCCTGGGACAACACCATCGTCGTGCTGACCTCTGACCATGCCGAGATGATGGGCGACCATTTCATGCTGGGCAAGGGCGGCTTCTTCGACGGCAGTTATCATATTCCGCTGATCATCCGCGACCCGCGTCGCCGCAAGGCGGCCGGCGCCAGCGTCGACCGCTTCACCGAAGCGGTGGACATAGCGCCAACATTGCTCGATCTGCTTGGCGAGGTATCCCCGCCGCATCTCGACGGACAATCGCTGAAGCCGTTCCTGGATGCCCGGGAGCCGGGCAACTGGCGCGAGGCCGCGCATTGGGAGTTCGATTTCCGCTCGGTCGCCGACGGTGAAGCCGAGCGCCATTTCGGCATCGGTCCGCGCCAGTGCAATCTGGCCGTGATCCGCACGAAACAATTCAAATATGTACAGTTCGGCGGCGGCCTGCCGCCGCTGCTGTTCGACCTGGAGCAGGATCGGGACGAACTGACCAATGTCGCTGCCGACCAGGCCTATCTGCCGGTCCGGCTGGAGCTTGCCGAAAGGCTGCTTGCCTGGCGGGCCGAACATCTCGATCAGTCGCTGGCGCTTGCCGAACTGACCGAGGATGGGGTTGCCGGCCACGTCGCGGGCCTGCCACGTTTCCAGTCATGAAAAGAAAAAGGCCCGCGCCGTTGCCGGCACGGGCCTCTTTCGTCGTTAGAGCAAACTAGCGCATCATCATGCGCTGGGTGTCTCGGTTTTGCGTATATGTGGCCTTGTCATAGGGGGCCTGCGCCTCGAGCTGCTCCTTGGTGAAGTTCGTGTAGAGATAGCGCTTGCCATCCTTGTCGGTCATGAATTTAAGGTTTTCCATGCCGATCGCCACTTCCTTCTCGCCAACCCCGAGGAAACCGCCGACGTCGATGATAACGGCATCGACCTTCTTGTCGCCCGTCAGCACGACGTCACCAATCTCACCGAGGTTGACATCGTTGGCGCCATAGACGGTGGTTCCAACCAGGTCCTCGGAGCGGATTTTGTCGACCGGCATTTCGGTCAGCGCCGACTTGTCGATCGCCGCGGTCTGTGTCTGGTCGGGGGTTGCATCAGGCGTTGCTGCAGCCGGAGCCTCGGCTGTCTTGTCCATTGGAGCCGGAGCAGCGGTGTCAGGCGTTGCCGCCGGGGCCTCGGCCGTCTTGTCTGCCGGTGCCGGAGCAGCGGGTTCAGGCGTTGCCGCGGGAGCTTCCGCGGTCTTCTCCGCCGGGGCTGGAGTGACAGCAGGGGCGGTGGTCACCGGCGCAGGCGTCGCCGCGTCAGTCGATGCGGTTGTCGCCGGGGCGGGATCATAGGCCTCCCGGTCGAACTCCGGCAACGCCTCGAGGTCTTCCTTCGTGGTCTCGGCGACCAGCCAGCGGTCGCCGTCCCTCTCCGCCCACTTGGCCTTGTCGAACTGATAGGCGACATTCTTTTCGCCAACCTCAAGGAAGCCGCCGACGCCAATGATCAGCGACTCGGCCTTGCCATCCTTGGCCAGGACGATGTCGTTCACGTCGCCGATGTTTTGAGCATCGTCGCCGGTGCCGTTGTAAACGGTTTCACCGATGATGTTGGTGGCAAGGTTGCCATCAGCGCGCTTCACGGGTTCGGCCGGAACCGGTTCGACCGGAGTCGCCGGAGCGTTCTGCGCGGTCGTATCCGAGGTCGATGGTGCGGGAGCCGTAGCCGTGGCCGCAGGAGCCGGATCGTAAGGCTTACGGTCGAAGTCCGGCTGAGCCGTCAACTCGTCCTTGCTGGTCTCGGCAATCAGCCAGCGGTCACCATTCCGTTCGGCCCATTGCAGCTTGTTGTAGTCGAAAGCGACATTCTTGGCGCCGACGCCAAGAAAGCCGCCGACGCCGATGACGACGGATTTCACCTGACCGCTTTCATCGAAGACGACATCACTGATCTCACCGATGTTCTCGGCATCGTCGCCTGTGCCGTTATAGACCGATTCACCAATGATATTAGTCACCAGGCTGCCATCGGCGCGGGCAACAGGCGCCGCCGGAGCGGTCTCCTGGACCGCCGGGGCCTGGGTCGGCGCCGGGGTTGTGGCTTCCTGCGCATACGCACCGGTCGCAATCAACGCTGCCAGTGCGGTGGTGGATAAAAGGGTGCGGATCATCATAAATCCTCCTCGTTCGTTATCCCGCGCCACGAGCATGGGTCGGTCGTGGCGTTACACATTCACAACGTCGTGACCGCGCGGTTGTTCCGACAACATGGCGAGCGTCGTGCAAAAACCACCGAATCGCGCTCAGCCATGCGGGCCTGGCGCCGGCGAGATCTCGCCCCGAATTTCCGGCAAAGGTGTATTTTCGTCAAAGGTGTATTTTCGTCAATGCTGCGGAACTTTTTTTCAGCCGCCCCGTTCAGCCTATGGCTTGGTCTGTCCCGGCTGATGACTATCCAATGGTTGCCAAGAAAAATCGGAGCGGGGGAATGCGATTTGCGGCGGTGCTGAACCACGAGGGCGGCACCCTGCGAACGATTGATCTCTCCGCCTTCACCGACCGAATGCGCCAGACATTGGAGGCAGCAGGTCACCGCGTCGATATCGAAATCGTTGCCGGCAGGGACATCGTCGCAACGCTTGACCGCATCGCCTCCGGGCACAGTGTCGACATTGTGCTGGCCGGTGGCGGGGACGGCACCATTTCGGCCGCAGCGGCTCGGCTGATGGGCAGGAAGAAAGCACTTGCCATTCTACCGGCTGGCACGATGAACCTGTTTGCACGCGGGCTCGGCATCCCTCTGACCCTGGACGCGGCCATCAAATCCTTTGCCGACGGCGAGGTGATCGCAGTCGATTTGGCGACCGCCAACGGCCAGCCATTCGTGCATCAGTTCTCGATCGGCATGCATGCCAAAATGGTTCAGCTTCGCCAGAGCATGGAATTCGGCTCGCGGCTGGGAAAGATGCGGGCTTCGGTAAAGGCTGCCTGGGCGGCGATCAACAATCCGTCGGCGATGAAGGTGACGCTGACCATCGGCGACGCCGAGATCGTGACGCGCACCACCGGCATCGGCATCACCAACAACCTTTTTGGCGAGGGTCATCTGCCCTATGCCGACAATCCCGCCGGCGGCGTGCTCGGCATCTATGTCACGGTGGCGCGGCGGCGTGGCGAACTGGTCAGGTTCCTCTTCGACGTGGCGCGCGGCAAATGGCGCGACAGCGAGCACGTCGAAATCCACCAAGCCGACCGGGTCGTCTTGAAAGTCCACTCGGCCGCCAAAAAACTTCGCGCCGTCATGGATGGCGAGTTGGTCAGGTTTGACCGCGAAACCACGATCGAAATCCATCCTGGCGCGCTGAATGTTCTCGTTCCGGCGCGCGCTGTCCAGGCGAAGGCCGCGTGATGTATCCCGGCATAGTCGATCGGAAGCCTTCAGCCCCGGGGAATCTCGCCCTGTTGGTTCCTGGGGAGTTCGCCCTGTTCGGTTGTCGGCGTCCTGTCTATCATGTTGCCGTAAATCTCCGCGATGCCCCAAGCGATAAACGCCAAAAGCAGCGCGGCGATCAAGATGCGAAAAGTGTGCCACCCCAAGCGTCCCTGGCGGGCTTTGTCTTCAGGAACGATCCTGGGCATGATCGGCCTCCATGTCGTTTGGCGATTTCTTTTGGCGCCGGCGGGCGCGGCTGGCAAAATGTGGTTGGGTAACGGTTGCTCAAGGCGAAGGTTCCGGTTTCAGAGCCAGCAACTGGGCCTGGCGCGAATGGCTGCAAGCCGATGCATTTTTGTGGGGGGGGTAGCCGTGTGGATAGCAGGGTAGAGATGAAACCGAATCTGCCGGTCGATGTCCTTAGCGTGGTAAGGGCGCAGGACCGGCTTGCCGTACTCCACGGTCTCGGTGCAATCGACACGGCGGCCGATCCTGACTTCGACACTATCAGTGGGCTCGCCGCCGCGGTGATGCAAACGCCTGTCGCGCTGGTGACGCTGCTCGATATCGAGCGGCAGTGGTACAAATCCCATGTCGGCCTGGACGAGACCGAGGCCGCGACAGATAAATCTTTCTGCTCCCATACTATTGCCGCCGGCGACCAGCCGATGGTGGTGACCGATGCGACCACGGATTCACGCTTCAACGCCAGCCCGCTGGTCACTGGCGAGCAACATGTCCGTTTCTATGCGGGTGCGGCGATTGTGGTGGCCGGCGCCCGCATCGGCACGCTCTGCGTGCTCGACCGGAGGCCGCGCGCGTCGCCGTCTGCCGCCCAGCTCGAACAGTTGACGGCGCTCACCAGCCTGGCCGCCAGCCTGTTCGCATTGAAGCACGCCACCCGCAACGCCGCCGTCAGCGCCGAAGCGGCGCTGGCGCGCGAGGAAAAGCGGCGCGGCATCGCGCTCGATGCCGCCTCGCTCGCCAGCTGGGCATGGGATATCCACACCGATACGATCGAATGCGATGTCCGTTTGTCGGAGCTGTTCGATCTGCCGCGCTCAAACCGGCTGAGGGCGCGCGATATCCTTGCCGCCATCGACCCGCGTGATGCCTACCAGACCGAGACGCGCTTTCGCGACGCGCTGAGCGGCGGCGACGATTATTTTGGCGAATACCGCGTCAAGGGCTTCAGTCCGCCGCGCTGGCTCGCTACGCGCGGCCGGGTCATCGAGCGCGACGGCGACGGCAAGCCGACGCTGATCTTCGGCGTCAACTACGACGTCACCGAACGCAAGCTTGGCGACGAGCGGCAACGGCTCCTGCTGCGCGAGCTGAACCATCGCGTCAAGAACACGCTGGCCACCGTGCAGGCGCTGGCGACGCAGACAGTTCGCCATGCCCGCCAGCCGCGGGATTTCCTCGACGCATTCAGCGCCAGGCTGCAGGCGCTGGGCGCCGCCCACAGCCTGCTGTCCGACCGCGAGTGGCGCGGCATCGGCATTCGTGAACTCGTGCAAATCGAGGTCAAGCCGTTCGACACCGCCGAACAGCCGCGCATGACGATCTCAGGCGCCGATCTGCTGCTTTCGCCCGACCAGGCAGTCGGGCTCGGCCTGATCCTGCATGAACTGGCCAGCAACGCGCTGCAACACGGAGCGCTGTCGGCGGCTTCGGGCAACGTCGACCTCGACTGGAAGGCGCAGGGGCGCAAAGGCGCTCGGCGCCTGGTGCTGACCTGGCGCGAAAGCGGCGGGCCCGAAGTTGCCTCGCCCGAACGCCTAGGCTTCGGCTCGATCCTGATCCGCCGCAGCCTGGCCAAGATCATCTCCAGTGAAGTGACCCACGAATTCCGGCCGGAAGGCGTGTTCGCCGAAATATCGATGCCGCTGGAGGAGCTGCCGAAGTGATGGCTCGACCATGGATCCCGAACCGAAGGTGGAACCCGGTTTTTCGGATCATTGCCAAAAAAAGAACAACCGCTTCGAGCTATTTCGCTTCGCCGTCATCCGGATCGTCGGCATCGGCCCTCGTGTTCTCGCGGTAGATGGCGTAGGCGGCGAGTGCAATCGCCGGGGCGAGTATGGTGCCGAGGCCGCCTTTCCCCTTGAGCAACGCCGGCAGCGCGGCAAGCGCGGCCGTGATGCCGACCGCCTTGATATCGGCAGTGCGCCTCCGCGTTCGGCGTCGGGCGCGCGCGCCGGCCGACAGGCGATGGACGAGCAGGAGGAGCCCTGCGACCACCAGGAAGCCGACCCCGAAACCAAGGCAGGCTGCTATCGGCCCGTAGTGACCCGCCACCCAGACGTAGGCCGCTCCGAGGAGAAAAACGAGGCCGCACAGCGCTGCAAGTGCTGCGAGCCCATAGACGATCGCAGCCGTGCGCGCGCGGCGCAGGGCTGCGACGGCTTCACCCGAGGCGAGGCCCGACAGCAACGATGCCAGCATTCCCATCTGGGCTGAGACTAGCGGCGCGCAAGAAGCGCAAACAGAAAGCCAACGCCTGCCGCGATTGCCAGCGACGTCACCGGCTTTTCGCGCACGCTCGCCACCACTTGCGCTTCGATATCCTTGGCGTTGCTGCGCATATTTTCAAAGGCTGCTTCGCCTTGAACGCGCAATTGCTCGACTCCTTCCGCAGCGACGCGACGAGCAGCCCCGTAGCCATGTTGGCCGGTCTCGGCCAGCTGTTCAGTGAGTTTCTGAATGTCGACTTTCAGCTGCCTAATGTCGTCTTCAAGGTCCGAATTCGGCCGGCTTTCGTTCGGGGACTTTCCTGCGGCAGTCGCCATTGCTTGACTCCTTGCGTTTGCTCGGGTCGAAACGTCCGACCCACCCCAAGGTTCCGAAATCGGAACAACTGCCATGAAAGGGTGTTTGCGCGGCCGAGTCCAGCCCGGCACGTCTCCGCTAGCCGCTCAGATCAGCGGTCGGCGACCTTCGCTCAACCCTTCCCAGCGGGCGAGGTCCTTGAGCCTTTCGTTGTCGACCACCTCGCAGCCGCCGTCGCGCCAGAAGATAAGCTTGCGGTCGATCAGCTTGCGGATCGTCTTGTTGGTGTGGACCAGCGACAGGCCGAGCGTATCGGCGAGGTGCTGCTGTGTGATCGGAATTTGCACGGGCTTCCTGCCGTTCAACCCGACCACCCTGGCGCGACTGGAGATGAAGGCGATGAGATAGGCAGCACGCTCGAGCGCGGTGCGTCTGCCGATACTGAGCAGGTTCTCGTCCAGCATGCGCTCCTCTCGCGCGGCGATCCAGGTGATGTCGTAGGCGAGGCCCGGATGGCTGCGGTAGAGTTCGGGGAGGGCGTCCCGCTCGAAGAGGCAAAGCAGCATCGGCGACAGCGCTTCCACGGAATGCTGCATTTCGCCCATCAGACTGCCTTGCAGACCGATGAGATCGCCTGGCATGGAATAATTCAGAATCTGCCGGCGGCCATCCGACAGCAATTTGTAGCGGAAAGCCCAACCCGACAGCACTGTATACAGATGGGCACTGTGGCTTCCCTCAACCAGCACCGTGTCGCCCTTGTCGACGGCCAGTTCGCCCTTCTTGAAGCCATTGACGAAGACGAGTTCCTGCTTCTCGAACGCCCGGAACGCCGGCAACGGCCGCAGTGGGCAGTTCTCACATGAATATCGGCGGGCGGACAAGGAACGGCCGTTCTGGCCAGACATTTCAATCCCTCTCGAAGCCCTCTTCCGGAGGGCGATAGCAAACGCCCTGCAGGCGTCGAGGTTCCGCCATCTGCGGCGGCATGTCTTTTTTAAATGACAGGATGCGAAATAACTTTAAATGACAGGAAGCCAAATAGGGATCATGACTCCTCTATCCCTTGCGCTCCCTGTTCCCTGGCGCCCCACGGAGACATCGCCACGTGCCCCCATTGCTGGACGGATTGCGGATTCTTGTTCTGGAGGATGAATTCCTGATCGCCATGGATGTCGAGCAGCTTTGCCGCGACTATGGCGCCGGCGATGTTGTCGTCGCCCGCGATCTGGCTGAGATCGATCGGCAGGGCATTGCCTCGCGATTCGACGCGGCCATCGTCGACCTCATGCTGGGCGGCACTTCGACACTCGATTTCGCTTCGCGGCTGCGCGAATCGGGCGTGCCTTTCGTCTTCGCCTCGGGCTATTCCGACATGGACGAAATCAAGGTGTCCTTTCCGGATGTCAGGTTGGTCACCAAGCCCTATTCGGGAGACGATCTTGTGGAGGCAGTGGCGTCGGCGTGCGGGCGCGGACCTGTTGTTTGATGCCCGGTTGTTTGATGTCCGCAAACCGGAGCCCGATTACCGGGTCCCACATTACCGGTGATCCGTATTCAGGCGGCGTTCGACCCCGTCACCTGAGCCGAGATCGCATCCGGGCCAAACTCGTCGTCGCCGGAAATCTTCAGGATTTCCTGCAGCCGCGTGCGGGCGCGGCTGACGCGGCTCTTGATCGTTCCGACCGCGCAGCCGCAAATTTCGGCGGCTTCCTCGTAGGAAAAGCCCGACGCGCCGATGAGGATGATGGCTTCGCGCTGGTCCTCGGGCAATTGCTCGAGCGCGCTCCGAAAGTCCTTGAGGTCGAGCTGGCCGTGCTGGGCCGGATGAACGGCTAGTCTGGCGGTCATGATGCCATCGCTATCCTGCACCTCGCGGCCGCGCTTGCGCATCTGCGAATAGAATTCGTTGCGCAGGATGGTGAACAGCCATGCCTTGAGGTTGGTGCCCGGCTCGAAGCTCTCATGCTTGTCCCACGCCTTGACCAGCGTTTCCTGCACCAGATCGTCGGCCTTGTCGGCGTTTTGCGTCAATGACACGGCAAACGCCCGCAGGCTCGGAATCGAGGCAAGCAGATCCGTCTTGAAGCTCTGGGAGACGGCGGCCATGCCTCAGTCCTTTTTCCGTGCAGGTTGGGCCTGTTCCAACTGGCTGAGCAATTGGGCGAAGCGATCCGGCACGCTGTCGGAGACCAGCTCGTCGTAATATTGTTTGAGTTTGCGGCCGATTTCCGAGTTTGGCCCGAGCGGGTCGCCGGAAGCAGCCCGGCGCGTGTTGGTTGCAGCGCCAGCCGTGTTGTCTTTCCTCATGTCGTCATTTCGCCCTTCGTTCCCAGTACCCTGCCGCCCTTTAATACACGACGCAAAGCAGGCGGCCCCCTCGTCTGGTTGCCCGTCCCGACTTCAAACGCCTTCCTCCTGTATTAGTTCCAGGCCCTCGGAACTTTTTCGGTGAGCCGGCGTTTCTGTTTTCAGGGTTTGTTTTCGGGGCTTGTCATCAGCTTGGCTTCCAACATATGCAATTACGTCAGAGGGAGACGTCCATTATGAGCCTATCCGCAACCATCGCTCCACACCTGCCGTTCCTGCGCCGCTTTTCGCGGGCCGTCTCCGGATCGCAGGAGAGTGGCGACGCGCTGGTCGCCGCGATGCTCGAAGCCGTCATCGCTGACGTCGACATCTTTCCGAATGCGTCGAACGATCGCATCGCGCTCTACAAGGTCTTCGCCAGGCTGTTCACCTCGGTCGCCATCCGCGTTCCGCAGGAACACCCGCAGTCGGCGTGGGAACAGCGCGCCGCCGCCAATCTGAACGCGATCTCACCCCGTCCCCGCCAGGCCTTCCTGCTGGTCGCCGTCGAAGGTTTCAGCGAAGACGAGGCGGCGGAGATCCTCGACGTCGACGATCAGGAGTTCTCCGAACTTCTTGCCGAGGCCAGCAACGAGATTTCCCGCCAGGTGGCAACCGATGTGCTGATCATCGAGGACGAGCCCCTGATCGCCATGGACATCGAGCAAATGGTCGAGAGCCTGGGCCATCGCGTTGTCGGAACGGCGCGTACCCATGCCGAGGCGGTGGCGATGTTCACCAAGACGCGGCCGAAGATGGTGCTGGCCGACATCCAGCTTGCCGACGGCAGCTCGGGCATCGAAGCGGTCAACGAGATCCTGTCGACCACGCCGGTGCCGGTGATCTTCATCACCGCTTTTCCCGAGCGCCTCCTTACCGGCGAGCGGCCGGAGCCGGCCTTCCTCGTCACCAAGCCGTTCAATCCGGAGATGGTCAAGGCCCTGATCAGCCAGGCGCTTTTCTTCGACCGGCAT
The DNA here is from genome assembly GCF_055811375.1 of Mesorhizobium sp. WSM4848. Taxonomy (NCBI): domain Bacteria; kingdom Pseudomonadati; phylum Pseudomonadota; class Alphaproteobacteria; order Hyphomicrobiales; family Phyllobacteriaceae; genus Mesorhizobium; species Mesorhizobium sp. WSM4848. The sequence goes on along the minus strand of NZ_JBVVPX010000030.1, from coordinate 37,540 downwards.
GCGAAAGCCGCTGCATAGGGGTGGGTAGCCCGGCCTTGAGCGCCCTTCTCCACAGTTCCACTGATCGCCCGTTTTCCACAGCTGAGTAACGCTGGCCGCTTGTGGCCGGCGACCGCCACTTGCAACTCACCTGCGCATGACGATCCAATTCGAGCGGGCCAATTCGAGCGGGAAAGCTTTCCGGGGATCGTCTTTTTCGGGAAATGCTGGAACAAACGGCAGCGAAAGACGTTTTTGGCATACTATTTGAAGGAGATGGACCATGCTCTACTGGGCCCTCGTATTTCTCGTCGTTGCAATCATTGCAGGCGCTCTTGGCTTCGGCGGCATCGCCGGCACTTCGGCTGGTATAGCGCAGATATTGTTTTTCATCTTCCTCGCTTTCCTGATCATTTCGCTAATTGCGGGCTTGTTCAAACGCGCGTCCTGACCGATCGAACACTGGAGCCGCACCCCTCAAGCGGTTTCCAGCTACCGCCGGGCGGTGTCCTTAGCCGGACATCGCTCGGCGGACTTCTTTTGGGAACCCATTTTTCCGTCAGCCGTTCAGCACGGATGGGCGGATGAAGCTGACCGATGCAATCGAGGACCGGAGACATGAAAGACGGCGGACGGAGCGATGAGATCATCGCTTTACAGTCCGCTGAGAGTGGGATGCAGCTTGGCCGGGCCCTTCTCCATGCGCTCCACAATGCCGGTATTTCGGTTCTCTATCAGGATCGCGAGATGAAAACCGTCTGGGCCCGCAACATGCGCCCGCCCTGGATTTCCGACACGGGGGTTTCCGACACGGGCGACAGCAACGGCATCCTGCCGCTTGCGCAGGCGGAGCGCATCGGCGCGGCGAAACGCAAGGTCGTCGCATCCGGCAATCCGGAACATCTTGAGCTCAGCATTCCTGCCGACGATGGCGTCCGCTGGTTCCAAATATGGGTAGACGCAGATCATGACGACGGCGGCGCCGTGCAGGGCGTCGTCACCACCATGGTCGAAACGACCGAGCAGAAACGTCGCGAGCAAACCCTGAAGACGCTGCTGCGCGAGGTCAGCCACCGTTCGAAGAACCTTTTGGCCATCATCCAGAGCATCGCCACCCAGACCAGCCGTTATTCGGACACGCTCAGTGATTTCCTGACACGCTTTCGCGGCCGGCTGCAGTCGCTTGCCTCATCCCAGGACTTGGTGACCTCGTCCAACTGGCGTGGAGCGGCACTGCGCGAACTGGTGTCCGGCCAGGTCGGCCGCTATGGAGCCGACCCTGTGCGCAGCCTGCGTTTTCGCGGTGCAAACCCATACCTCAATCCCAATGCGGCCCTGCATATCGGCTTGGCCATGCACGAGCTTGCCGTCAATTCTGTCAGCTACGGCGCTCTGTCGCGAGCCGACGGATTCGTCGAGGTGACGGCCGACCTAAAGGCGGCTGCCGCTGGCGAGACAACGCTGTCGCTGACATGGGCCGAGGCCATCGGCGCCAATGACAATCAGCCCAGCGAGAAGCGCTTTGGCAGCGTCGCGCTCGAGCGCGTCGTGCCTGCGTCGTTGAACGGCACGGCGAAACTTGAAATCACCGGGGATCGTCTCGAATATCATCTCGTCGTTCCTCGCAGCAATTTCGAGACGGATTGAACGGGCAACAGCCGAGCCCAACAGGGCTGAGGCCAAGAGAGCTGGGGACCAAGAGGGCTGGGCCAAGGGGTTGGAATTGGTACCCGCCGCGCCGGCTTAACCATCTGTTCACCATAAGGTTCGATGCTGTTTTTCTCAGACACCACTCCGCATGACGTTTTCGATCGCAGTTGCTGCGCACGGGAGGAATGGCTTTGACGGTTGCCGACATCAACAGGCTGGAACAGGCCGCACGCGTTTCGATGAGCGGCTTTCAGGATCTCGAAGCGTCCGCAATGCCGTCGCCCGGTGCTTCCCTGCCGATCCCCGGCCTCGCCGCAATCGGGCTGGCTGCAGTGGCCGTCCTGGCCGCCGCGTTCCAGTTGGTCTAATGCATGTCGCGCAAAAGCATGCCCTCGGGCTTGAACCGAGGGTGCCCAGCGGTTTCGCGATAACAATTTAATGCAAAAGCGTCGGACGCAAAGCGGCCGGCGGCTCGTGCTTGCCTGATGCCGGCCTGTTCTCCAATGGTCGCGCCAGCCCGCATCGCAGGAACTTTGAGGGATGTGGCCCGTTCTATGGCGGGAGGACCGTCGCCATGGAACATATCGCTGCCGTTTTGCTGGTCATCGGCTGTTCGAACACGATGACCGAGTGCCGCGAACTGCCCGTATCGGTGAGCGTTTTCGAAACCGCTCAGGAGTGCACCGCCGCGCGTCCGTTTGCCTTGCACGATGTTCAGGGTCAGGCTCCGCGCATCATTGCCAAATGCCTTGCCGTCGATCCGGCGCTCGAGGATGATTACGACCAGATCGTCTGGAACGTGCGCCCGGACGGCACGCTCGACGCTTCCGTGGAGATTTCCGATCTTGAGGTTGCCTCGAGCGGCGCACGTCCGGAAAAAGACTCTCTTAGCCAACAATGAAATCGAGCAGGCAAAACGCTTTTTCGCATGATAAGTGACGAGTGGAGCTACAAGTGAGGACAAAGGCGAGGAGTGACCCTATGCGGAAGATGATTATTGCCATGGTTGCCGTGATCGCGGTCAGCGGTTGCAGCACCACCGAGCAGGATGTCGGCGTCGGTGCCGGTGTCGGCGCTCTGGCCGGCGGCCTGATTGACGGCGGCAAGGGTGCGCTGGTGGGCGCAGCCATCGGTGCCGGTACCGGCCTGCTGGTGCGCAACCTGCGCAATGGCTATTGCCAGTACCGCGACAACCGTGGCCGTCTGTTTACGGCGCGCTGCTGATCCGTTTCAAACGCAAGAGGCATTGGAAGCGGAGACCGGACGAGCCGGTCTCTGTTTACTTGGGCGCTTTATTGGGGGCGCTGTATTTGGGCGCCTTCGGAAACGGTCGGTTTGCGGCAGCGTTTCAGTCCGACAGCGGGATCCTGATTTCCACACTCAATCCGCCATTGTGAAAATCGCGATTGATCGTACCGCGCAATTCGCGCGTCACGTTCAAATCGATCAGCTTGGTGCCAAAACCGGTTTTGACAGGTGGCTCGAGCTTCTTCTTGCCGGCTTCGCGCCAGCTGAGAACCAGCGTCCGGTCGCTCCTGTGGCCTTCGACAGACCAGTCGACCTTGAGCGACCAGTCGCCGTTCCTGGTATTGGCCGAATTGCCGGTTTCGCCATATTTCAGCGCGTTCGTCGCCAGTTCGTGAAAGGTCAGGCCGAGCGCTTGCGTCGTCGTCTCGTCGAGCAACACCTCTGGCCCCGACAATATCCCGTCGGGAAGCTCCTTGCCGAACACCTGGCCAAGCTCGATGCGCAAGAGATCGCCAAGATCGGCCTTCTGCCAGCGCGAGCGCGTCAGCATGTCCTGGGAAGCCGCCATCGCTTGCAGCCGGGCCGAAAAAGAAGACGAGAACTCGTGGACGTCGGTGGCGTGCGATGCCGTCTGGCGCGCGATCGCCAGCACCCGCGTGATCGAGTTCTTGATGCGGTGCTTCATCTCCTGCAGCATCAGGTCTTTTTCGAGCAGGCTTTTTTCCGTCGTCTCATGAAGCAGCGAGACCGCGTCATAGGCCCGCTCCTGATAGCGGGCCACCAGCGCGATGGTTCCCGCGAGCAGCAGCCCGAACAGGCCGAGCATCACCGGAATGGCGCGCGAGGAAGGTTGCGAGAAGGCGCTTGTCGGCCTGAACAGGACGGTCCATGGACGTCCGGCGATGGTGAGCTCGCGAGAAACCAGCAACCTGTCGCCGAAGCTCGAGGCCGGCGGCGTTTCCGACTGGAACAAAAGATGGTCGGCGTCCACCTTGCCGTCATAGATTTCGATGTTGACCGGCAGCAGCGGCGTCCGGCTGAGCGCGGTCTGGAACAGGTCGCGGGCGCGGAAGGCCGCATATAGAAAGCCTGTTGTCGAGGATCTGGACGCATCGATGCCGTCCGCCGCGGTTTCGATGTTGAGCCGCACGAAGACCAGGAAGCCGGTGAAGGTCTGCGCAGCTCCTGTTTCCTGGCCTAGCTGCACGCGCCCGCTCGCGTGCTGCTGGTTGTCGGCCATCGCCCTTTCGATCGCCTCGCGCCGCACCGGTTCGGTGAACATGTCGTAGCCGATGCCGGATTGATTGGAAGGGTCCAGTGGCTCGAACAGCGTGATGGGCGTACGCCATGGCAGCGTTGTCGTGGCCGGATAGATCGCGTCGCTGACGCCATAGTCGTGCAGGATAGCACGCTCGACCGCTGCCTCGTCGCCGGCTCTCACCAGCCGGAGAAAGCCGATGCCGCGCAGGCCGGCGAAATTGTCGTTGATACCAAGCGCATCGAAGAACGCCTTGAACTCGCCCCGCGAAATGTCACCATTGCGAGCCTCGAACAGCGCATGTGTCGATCGCAGCAGTGACAGATGCAGGTCGATGCGGCTATCGATCCGGTTGAGGGCGTCGTCCGCCGTCGCCTCGAATTTGATGCGCGCCGCTTCCTGTGTGGCGAAATAGGCGAATCCCGCCATTGTCAGGCTGATCAGCGCGACGGCAACGAAAGCGACGATCGGGAAGAACTTCTTCAAGCTGCTGCTGCGACCCATGGTTCCCCATCTTATGGGCAAGTCCCCGTGGCAACACAATGGCGCGGCCAAACCATCATGACGGCTGGCATATCACATGACAGGTATTTGACGCTTCAGGCGGCGATCTTCAGTGCGCCTGGTCCCGGAATGGCGCCGGGCGGACACTTGCCCAGAATGATCATGCCGAGCACCTCGTCCTGGGTCACGTCGCCGGTGCGCGCCGTTCCGACGACCCGACCATTCTTCATGACGCAGACGCGGTCGGCAAGCTCGAACACATCGTGGATGTCATGGCTGATCAGGAAGATGCCGATGCCGTCGGCCTTGAGCTGCATGACCAGTTCGCCGACCTGCGCCGTTTCCTGCGGTCCCAGTGCCGCAGTCGGCTCATCCATGATCAGGATGCGGGCGTTGAACAGGATGGCGCGCGCGATCGCCACCGACTGCCGCTGGCCGCCCGAAAGCTTGACCACCGGCTCCTTGAAGCGCTGGAAACGGGGATTGAGCCTGCCCATCACCTTGCGCGCCTCGGCCTCCATGGCGCCATCGTCGAGCGTGCCCCAGCCAGTCATCAGCTCGCGGCCGAGGAACAGGTTGGCGGCGGCGTCGACATTGTCGGCGAGCGCCAGCGTCTGGTAGATCGTCTCGATGCCGTATTTCTTGGCGTCGCGCGGATTGGCGATCGAAGCCTCCTCGCCATTGACAAAGATCTGGCCCGAATCGCGCTTGTAGGCGCCGGACAGGATCTTGATCAGCGTCGACTTTCCAGCGCCGTTGTGGCCGAGCAGCGCCACGACCTCGCCCGGGAAAAGGTCGATCGACGCATCGTCGACGGCGCGAATGCCGCCGAAGGCAATCGAGATGCTGCGCATATCGATCAGTGGCGTGGGAGCAGTCGTGTCAGCCATGATCGTTCCTCTCTATGGTTTTGCCGAGCATGATGTTGGACCGAAACGGATGTCCACGTTTCGCTGATGCGGACCTTCGGCTCGGGATCATGCTCAGACCCGCTTGCGATAGACGGTGTCGAGCCAGACGGCGACGACCAGCACGGCGCCGACGACGACGCTCTGAAGCGGTGAATCGATGCCGAGCAACACCATGCCGGACTGCAGCGACTGCATCAGAAGCGCGCCCAGCATGGCGCCGAGCACCGTGCCGGAGCCGCCGGCCAGCGACGTGCCGCCGATGACGGCTGCTGCGATGACCAGGAGCTCGTCGAGCGTGCCCAGCGCATTGGTCGCCGCGTTGAGGCGGGCCGAAGCAATCGCCGCGCTGATCGCGGCCAGAACGCCCATGATCATGAACACTTTCATGGTCACCCAGCGCGTGTTGATACCGGCGAGTTCCGCCGCTTCCGGGTTGCCGCCGATGGCAAAGACGTAGCGGCCGAAACGGGTGCGCCTGGTGATGAAGGTCATGACGATGCCGACTGCGACGGCGATCAGCACCGGTATGGCGATGCCATGGGCGATGAACAGCCCGCCTTCGGGGATGGTGATGCCGTTCCGCTGGGCGTACTGGCGAACGATGCCGATCGGCCACGGATAGGAATTGGCTATCCAGACGGCGCCGAGGATGGCGGCGCAGGCGACAACACCAAGCAAGCTCTCCGCCCAGACCGGGCGCAGCGGAAATTTGAAGCGCTTGCGCTGCGACCGGCCGTTGAGCAGCATCAAGGCGACGGCCACACAGGCGAGAATGCCGACGATCCAGCTTGCGGTCGCCCCGATCGAGCCACGCGGCCCGCCACCCATGAGCTGGAAGGTGGCATCGAGCGGCGCGACGGTGCGCCCGCTCGTCATCAGCCACGCCATGCCGCGCCAGATCAGCAGGCCGCCCAGCGTCACGATGAAGGCCGGAACCTCGAGATAGGCGATGATGAAGCCCTGAAGCGCGCCGATGATGAGGCCGAGCGCCACGCCGGCAGCCAGTGCGATGACCCATATCCAGGGATTTCCAAGCTGGAATCCCATGACGCGGATGAGGAATTCTGCTTGCGCAGCGCCCATCACCATGCCGATCACCCCTTCGACGGAGCCGACCGAAAGATCGATGTTGCGCATCACGATGACCAGCACCATGCCGGTCGCCATGATCGCCACCGAGGACGTCTGCACCGACAGGTTCCAGAGATTGCGCGGCGTGAGGAACAGCCCGCCCGACAGGATGTGGATTCCAACCCAGATGACCAGCAGCGCGCCGACCATGCCGAGCATGCGAATGTCGAGCTCGGTTGCCTTGAGGAAGCGGCCGAAGGGGCTGAGCTCGGATTCCCGCGCCCGATCGACAGCTGTATCCGTGGCCGGCGTGTTGGAAGTCGTTTCGGTCATGATGTCCTCCCACCGTTGCCGTCTGCCGCGGATGCCGGAAGCAGCTTAGAAATTACCCGCGAGACGCGGAAAAACAACTCTTTGAAAAAACGCCGCGGCGTGAAGCCGCGGCGTTTCAGGTTTTTTGGCGAAGGCGGATCAGTTGCAGACCGGGACAGTGCCCGCCGCCGCGCCGGCGCAGACCTCTTCCTGCTTGATCCAGCCGGCATCGATGACGACGTTGAGATTGTCCCTGGTGATGGCAATCGGCGTCAGGAACAGCGACTTGACGACATTGCCGCCCGGCGTGGTGAAGTCCTTGACGCCGGCAATGTCTGTCATCTGCTTGCCGTCGGCCAATTGCGAGGCGATCTCGGCGGCATTCTTGCCGAGCTCGCGCGCGTCTTTCCACACCGATACGGTCTGTGTGCCCAGCGCGATGCGATTCAGCGCGGCATGGTCGCCGTCCTGGCCCGAAACCGGGACGGATCCGGCCAGGCCTTGCGCCGTCAGCGCCGCGACGACACCACCGGCGGTGCCGTCATTGGCGGCAACCACCGCATCGACCTTGTTGTCGTTGGCAGTCAGGAACTGTTCCATGTTCTTCTGGGCGTTGGCGGGAAGCCAGCCGTCCGTATAAGCCTCACCGACATTCTTGATCTTGCCGCTGTCGATGGCATCCTTGAGCACTTCCATGGAGCCGGCGAACAGGAAATCGGCATTCGGGTCGGCGCCCGAGCCCTTGATGAAGACGTAATTGCCTTCCGGCGCCACCTTGAACACTTCGCGGGCCTGCATGCGGCCAACTTCCTGGTTGTCGAAGGTCAGATAGAAGACGTCCTTGTTCTCGATCAGCCGGTCATAGCCGACGACCGGAATGCCTTCGTCCAGCGCCTTCTGCACCGCCGGACCGATGGCCGAGGCATCCTGCGCAAGGATGATCAGCGCGTTGGCGCCCTGCGAGATCAGGCTCTCGACGTCGGTCAGCTGCTTGCCGGGATTGGACTGTGCGTCAGCGGAAATATATTTGTCGCCGGCGGCCTCGATCGCCGCCTTCATGGCGGCTTCGTCGGTCTTCCAACGCTCTTCCTGGAAGTTCGACCACGAAACGCCAATGACCTTGTCCTTGGCCTGCGCGGCCGACGCGAGCGTCAGCGACATGGCGACCCCCGCCAGAATGGCGGCTGCGAATCTCTTCATGATATTCCTCCCTGCGCCGCGTAGGGCGCGACCAACTGGCCCGAAGGCCGGCACAAAGGCCTCTATTTTTTCGAGCCTCGAAAAAATACTGGTCCAACGCCGAAGCCCTGTCAACACCAATTCTGGCGGATTTTGATGTCCTGTTTGGCTTTTTTTCGAGGCTCGGAATAAATAATGACAGGCCCTTCTGCTTCTGCCAGTATTTGTCGGACATTACCGACGGCTTCCGATTCATGAGCGGCCGCGGCGATGAGGAGAAGCAAAAATGTCGGTCGGAATCCGCCATGACGATCTGCGCCGGCGCAACCGGGCGATGGTGATTTCGGCGGTACGCCGCGCAGGCCAGCCGTCGCGGACCGAGATCGCCGCAACCACCGGCCTCAGCCATTCGACCATATCGGCGATCTCTTCCGACCTGATCCAGGAAGGCATCCTGGCCGAGAGCAAGGCGAGCGAGACGGTTTCGCTGAAACGCGGCCGACCGCAGGTCGGCCTCAGCCTCAATCCGCAAGCCGCTGCGGTGTTGACCGTCGTGTTGTCGCTGAATTTCCTGTCGGTCGCCGTCATCGATTATGCCGGACAAGTGGTCGCCGAGGAACAGCGCCGGCTGGACACGCTGACCATGTCGCGCGACGCGCTGATCGGCGAATGTGTCGCCATCGTCCGGCGCCGGCTCGAAGATCCCGACCTCGATGTCCAAAGCGTCGCCCGCATCGCGCTGGCGATCCAGGGCATCACCGATTCCCATGCGCGCGCCATGTTGTGGTCGCCGATCACGCCGCAGACGAACATCGCCTTCGCCGACATTCTGGAACGCGAGTTCGGCATCCCGGCCATCATGGAGAACGACAGCAACATGATGGCCGTGGCGCTGCGCTGGCGCCACCCGGATCGCTACCGCGATGATTTCATCGCCATCCTGCTCTCGCACGGCATCGGCATGGGGCTGGTGCTGAAGGGCGAATTGTTCACCGGCACCCACTCCTCAGGCGGCGAATTCGGCCACATGATTCATCGGCCGGGCGGCGCGCTTTGCCGCTGCGGGCGGCGCGGCTGCGTCGAGGCCTATGCCGGCAACTACGCCATCTGGCGCAACGCAAGGCAATTGAGCGAGAACGCAGAGCCGGTCGCCGATGTCAGCGACGCCGAGATGCGGGCACTGGCGGCCCGGGCGCGCGAGACGGACGGACCGGAGCGCGAAGCCTACCGCAAGGCCGGCGAAGCGCTCGGCTTCGGGCTCGGCAGCCTGTTCGCGCTGATCGATCCGGCGCCGGTGGCCATGGTCGGCGCCAGCGCTGCCGCCTTCGACCTGATCGAGCCGGCCCTGCGCGAGGCCATCGCCCAGACCGCCGGCGGCCAGCATTCGGGTTCGATTTCCTTCGACACCGAGCCGAACGAGCTGCCGCTGATCCGCGAAGGCTGCGCCATGCGCGCGTTGACCTTCGTCGACCAGGAGGTTTTTGCGCCCGGCGCACAAGGCAAGTCCGGCACGATCAGGAGAGACGTGGCCTGAGTCCGAACGAGGACTCAGCCATTCGCAGGCCGGCCTCACCTGAATATCAGCTAGTCTTCCCTGATCGCGTAGCCAGCGCCACGGATGGTGCGGATGACATCGGGCATGCGACCATTGTTGACCGCCTTGCGTAACCGGCCGACATGGACGTCCACCGTGCGCTCGTCGATGTAGATCGTCTCGCCCCAGACATTGTCGAGCAACTGACTGCGCGAGAAGACCCGGCCCGGGTGCCGCATCATGAATTCGAGCAGCCGGAATTCGGTCGGCCCGAGCCGGATCTCGCTCTTCTTGCGATAGACCCTGTGCGATTCACGATCGAGCATGATGTCGCCGACCTTGAGCACGCTGGACAGCACTTCCGGCTTGGCGCGGCGCAGCAGCGCCTTGACCCTGGCCATGAATTCCGGTGTCGAGAACGGCTTGACCAGATAGTCGTCGGCTCCGGTCGAAAGGCCGCGCACCCGGTCGCTCTCCTCGCCGCGCGCGGTCAGCATGATGATCGGCAGCCGCTCGGTTTCGGGACGCACCCGAAGGCGCCGGCAAAGCTCGATGCCGGAAACCGCCGGCACCATCCAGTCGAGCACCAGAAGATCGGGCACGTTCTCCTGCAGCCGGATTTCGGCCTCGTCGCCGCGCGTCACCACCTCGACCTGATAGCCTTCGGATTCCAGATTGTAACGGAGGAGGACGCCCAGCGGCTCTTCATCCTCCACCACCATGATGCGCGGCGCGATCATCGGCCGGTCACTCCTGTCATGTCGCCGGCGCCGACATCGTCGTTTCGTCGAGCTTCGGGCGATCCGCCGGCAATTGCTGCCCGGTCACGACAAAGTAGGCGTTTTCGGCGATGTTGGTGACATGATCGCCGATACGCTCGAGATTCTTGGCGCAGAACAGAAGATGCGTGCAGGCGGTGATGTTGCGCGGATCCTCCATCATGTAGGTCAGGAGTTCGCGAAAAACCGCCGTGTATTTCACGTCGATCTTCTGGTCGTCGGCGCGCAGTTCTTTCAACGCGCCGGCATTGCGCGACACATAGTGCTCGACCACGCCGCGGAGCTGCACAAGAACGAGATCCGCCATCGTGTCGATACCGTGCGACAGATTACGCGGCGTGGCGCTCTGCCCGACTGCGCTGACCCGCTTGGCTATGTTCTTGGCCAGGTCGCCGATGCGCTCGAGATCGCCGGCCATGCGGATTGCGCCAACCACGGCGCGCAGATCTTGCGCCATCGGCTGCCGCTTGGCGATCAGCGTGATCGCACTATCGTCGAGTTCGCGCTGCCGCGCATCCATGATGGCGTCGTCCGAGACGACGCGCTGCGCCATCGCATTGTCTGATGCAAGCAACGCGCGGATCGAGGCTGCGACCATCGCGGCGGCGAGCTCGTCCATATCGCGGATCAGCCTGTCGATGTGCTCCAGTTCCTCGTCGAAAGATGCGACGGTGTGTTCACCCATGATACTGTCCTCGTGTTCGAAATTCGCCGCCGGACCGCTCAGCCGAATCGGCCGGTGATGTAGTCCTGGGTGCGCTTGTCGTCGGGGTTGGTGAACATCTTGTCGGTCGCGCCCTCCTCGACCAGATAGCCGAGATGGAACATCGCCGTGCGTTGCGACACGCGCGCTGCCTGCTGCATCGAATGGGTGACGATGACGATCGTGTAGTTCTGGCGCAGTTCGTCAATCAGTTCCTCGACGCGGGCGGTGGCGATCGGATCGAGCGCCGAACAGGGCTCGTCCATCAGGATCACTTCCGGCGATACGGCGATGGCGCGCGCGATGCACAGGCGCTGCTGCTGTCCGCCGGAGAGACCGGTGCCCGACTCGAGCAGGCGATCCTTGACCTCGTTGAACAGGCCGGCCTTCTTCAGGCTCGATTCAACGATGCCGTCCAACTCGGCCTTGCTCCTGGCCAGGCCGTGAATGCGCGGACCGTAGGCGACGTTTTCATAGATCGACTTCGGAAACGGGTTCGGCTTCTGGAACACCATGCCGACGCGGGCTCGCAGCTCGACGACATCGATTTTCGGGTCGTAGACATCCTCGCCGTCGAGCGTGATCTTGCCGCTCACCCGCGCGATATCGATCGTGTCGTTCATTCGGTTCAGGCACCGCAAGAATGTTGACTTGCCACAGCCCGATGGGCCGATCAACGCCGTCACCTGGTTCTCGCGGACATCGATATCCACGTCGAACAGAGCTCGCTTCTCGCCGTAATGAACAGAGACCTTTTCGCCCTTCATCTTGATCGAAGGGGCATTGGTTCCGCTGCTCAGTTTCTGCTCAACGCCGGCTTCCGTCATGATGTTCATATCCTCTACTCCTTACCAGCGCCGCTCGAAGCGCTTGCGCAGTATCACCGCGATGGCGTTCATGATGACCAAAAACAGCAGCAAAATCAAAATCGCCGCCGAAGTCTTCTGCTGGAATCCAGCTTCCGGGAAATCCGCCCACATGAATATCTGCACCGGCAGGATCGTCGCGGGATCGGTGAAGCCGCCGGGAATGTCGACGATGAAGGCGACCATGCCGATCATCAGCAACGGCGCGGTTTCGCCCAGCGCGTGCGCCATTCCGAGGATGGTGCCGGTCATGATGCCCGGCATCGCCAGCGGCAGGACGTGATGGAATACGGTCTGGACCTTGGACGCTCCGATGCCGAGCGCCGCCTCGCGGATCGACGGCGGCACGGCGCGCAGCGAAGCGCGCGAGGCGATAATGATGATCGGCAGGGTCATCAGCGCCAGCACCATGCCGCCGACCACCGGGGCTGACCGCGGCATGCCGAAGAAATTCAGGAATACGGCAAGTCCAAGCAGGCCGAAGACGATCGAAGGCACCGCCGCCAGATTGTTGATATTCACTTCGATCATCGTCGTCAGCCGGTTCTTGGGCGCAAATTCCTCAAGATAGATCGCCGCTGAAACGCCGATCGGGAAGGCGATGGCCAGCGTTACGATCATGGTCAGGAACGATCCGACGACCGCGCCCCAGACACCGGCCAATTCCGGCTCGCGGCTTGCGCCGGTGAAGAAGAAGATCGAGTTGAACCGGCTTTCGATCAGGCCGGCGCTCTTCAGCGTGTCGAGCCAGACGATCACCTTGTCGGAAATCTTTCGCGATGCTTCCGGCGTCTCGATGACGCGCAGGAATGCCTGGCCGCTCGCGGCGGGCGCAGTGCTCTCCAGCGCCTCGATCACCGTACCCTTTGCGATCACCGTGCCGTTGGCCGCAGGCGACAGCGCGGTCAGCTTGACCGTGCCGCCATTGAACGCGACCAGCAGCGACGACGCGCCGCTCGTCAGCGTGAGCATGCCGTTTTCGCCCTCGGTCGCACCATGGCCGCGCGCCAGCGCCAGCATGGCATCGTCGCCGAAGGTCAGATCGATGTCGCCGCTGGTTTCCGAAGGCGTGACGCTTGTCGAAATCGCTTCGTCCGAACCGACGTCGGCAAGCAAACCCTTGAGGTAGAGGTCGGCAAAATCGTCAAGTGGAACCGCGTAGTCCACCGTTCCTCCGAGCATCCCCGGATCAGCCGCAATATCCTTGCGCAGGAACACGCCTGTGCCGGTGGAAATCAGCCCGCGCAGCAGGCGCTTGTCCTGGCGGCTCGTCACATCCGGAAATTTTGCCGTAAGCGCTTGCTGAGCGATGGCGTCGTAGTTCACTTCACCGAGTTTCGCCGGGTCGACCTTGGCCGCTGAAAGATCGATCGGCAGCGTCAGATAGTTCTGCCGCAGCGCCGGAATCGCCTGCGTGACGATCGTCGACAGGAGCAGCACAAGGAACAAGCCGGCCAACGCGACGGCTGCGGCGCCAAGCCATTTGAACCATGTTTCCGTGCGGTAGCGGCCCTTCAGCCGCGCCTTCGCGGCATCGTCGGTATGAATGCTGACCGGCCGTCCGACGGCGCCCAATGACGAGATCGCATCAGTCATATTGCTCTCGGTATTTCTGGACGACGCGCAAAGCGACGATGTTGAGGGAAAGTGTGATGCAGAACAGCACCAGGCCAAGTGCGAAGGCTGCAAGCGTCTTGGCGCTGTCGAACTCCTGGTCGCCCACCAGCAGCGTCACGATCTGCACGGTCACGGTGGTGACCGCTTCGAGCGGGTTCGCCGTGAGGTTTGCCGCCAGCCCCGCCGCCATGACCACGATCATTGTTTCGCCGATTGCGCGGCTGACGGCAAGCAGCATCGCCGAAACGATGCCCGGAAGGGCAGCGGGAAGGACCACCTTGCGGATGGTTTCCGACTTGGTCGCGCCGAGGCCGGCGGAACCGTCTCTCAGGGATTGCGGAACGGCGTTGATCACATCATCGGAAAGCGAGGAAACGAAGGGAATGATCATGATACCCATGACCACGCCTGCGGCGAGCGCGGATTCAGACGCGACGTTGAGGCCCAGGCTTTCGCCGATACCGCGGAAGTAGGGCGCAACCGTCAGCGCGGCGAAGAAGCCGTAGACGACGGTCGGAATGCCGGCGAGGATTTCCAGGACCGGCTTTGCGACCGCGCGGACGCTTTTGGAGGCGTAATCCGAAAGGTAGATCGCAGCCATCAGCCCGATAGGCGCAGCCACCAGCATGGCGATGAAGGTGATGAGCAACGTGCCGGCAAACAGCGGCACCATGCCAAAAATGTCCTCGTTGACCGCCCCGGCCTCCGCTCCCGCGCCGGTGAAGGCGCTCTGCGGCGACCAATGCGTGCCGAACAGGAACTTGTAGAACGGCACCTGTTGGAAGAACCGCAGGGACTCGAAGATAAGCGACAGGACAATGCCGATCGTCGTCAGGATCGCGACCACCGAACAGGCGATCAAGAATGCGCGAAGAATGCGCTCGACCACGTGGCGCGCCCGGTAGGCCTGTGCGATGCGCGAATGGGCCCAGTAAAATCCGGACGCGGAAAGCACGAGCGCGACGGTCCAGATGATCCAGCTGCTGGTCGCATGGACCGATTTGTAGAGGGCGGCGGCCGCCTCTTTCGTGGGATCGGCGAAACCGACAAGCCCGCCAAAGGCCATCGCGCGAGCATCGCGGATGAAAGCTTCGACCTGCGGGACGCCCATTCCCGACAATTCGGAAGAGAAGCGGTCGGCAATGATCGAAGATTCAATGCTCGGCGTCACCAGCGACCACAACACGATCGCAAGCAGCGCCGGACCGGCAGCAAAAAGCGCCAGAAACATGCCATGCTGGCCAGGCAGCGAATGCAATCGCGCGACGTCGCCGTTGACACTGGCAATTGCGCGTGTCCGGCCGATCCAATAGGCCGCAGCGGCCAGACCTAACAGTAGAACAACGAGATAACCGACCATCCAGGACGTCCCCTCGACCGCCGGTCATTCACCGGCTCAAAGCACGGGACCTTTGGTCCCGTGCTTTGGGCTTTTAGAGCATGAGGGGTCAGAGCTGATATACGCCCGGACCCCGAAACATCAAGAGCCCATGCCCTTCAGGGCCTTGGCGTTTTCGGCCCACTTGGCGCGCTCGGCGTCCGGCAGCGGAATCAGGCCCTTGTCGGCCAGATAACCATCAGGACCCCATGCACCCTCCGAGGTGTACTCGGCGATGAACTCCTGCATGCCGGGGATGACGCCGACATGCTCTTTCTTGGCATAGACATAGAGCGAGCGGGAAACGCCGTAATCGCCGGATGCGATGTTCTCGAAGGTCGGCTCGACGCCGTCGACCTTGTGGCCCTGCAGCTTGTCGGCGTTCTGGTCAAGGAACGAGAAACCAAAGATGCCGAAGGCATTGGGGTTGGCTTCCAGCTTCTGGACGATCAGATTGTCGTTTTCGCCGGCCTCGACAAAAGCGCCGTCTTCGCGGATCTCGCCGCAGCCCTTTTCATTAGCCGCCTTCACTTCTTCCTGACAGGCCGCGTCCATGACGAGCTCGACGAATGCATCGCGCGTGCCAGATGTCGGCGGCGGGCCAAGCACCTCGATCTTCGTCGCGGGAAGCGACGAATCGACATCCGACCAGTTCTTGTAGGGGTTGGGGACGACCTTGCCGTCAACAGCGACGTTCTTGGCGAGCGCCTTGAAAATCTGTTCCTTGGTCAGATCAACGACAGTCCCTGCCTTCGAGTTGGCCAGTACGATGCCGTCGAAGCCAACCTTGATCTCGACCGGCGTCACGCCGTTTGCCTTGCAGGTTTTAAGCTCGCTGTCCTTGATGGCGCGCGAGGCATTGGTGAAGTCGGCGGTATTTTCGCCGACGCCCTGGCAAAACAGCTTCATGCCGCCGCCGGTGCCAGTCGACTCGACGACCGGGGTCTTGATCTTTCCGCTCTGGCCAAGCTTTTCAGCGACAGCCGTCGTAAAGGGGAACACTGTGGACGAACCGACGATTTGAATCTGGTCGCGCGCGGCGGCATAACCAGCCGACGCGGCGAGCGCAAGCGCCGCGGCCGACGCCGTAAGGAGGAATTTTTTCATGTGGCCTGCTCCTGTTCGGAAAATGGTCTATCGGCGCCATTCCTTCGGCGCCCGCTGAGGCCATAGCCCCCGATTATTACAGTCACATGACAGTTTGATGTCAGCCCGGTAACCGCCGTACAGCCTGTCGAAAAGGAAGGGCCGCGGGTCTCGCCGCTACAGCCGTGGTTTGCCGCTGGAATCAGCAGCTTGCGCGATTTGCGGCCGGCATTTGCCTGGACAGGCGAACAATTGGCGCCGAAAAAGAAAATCCGGGCGGGAGCGCGTTGCATGCGGCCAAGGAGGTCATGGCCGTGCCATCGCCGAAGCAGGTCCGTTGGGGTAAATCTGACCCTGCTTCTTGCCGGCGGTCGCTGCTCCCGCCCGTAACTGGAGGAGCGGAACTCGAATGCGCTTATTGTTCCAACCGGACGCATGCTTTGGTATGGTGCGATCGCACCATAGTCTTGTCGCAAGGCGTCGCCGAATCGGCTGACGCTGTGGGCTGAAGTGGCTATCCTGCGTTGCGCGGGACTTCTCCCTCCGCGCCGAGCTCTTCGAGCTAAGCGCCCCTGGGCTTGGGGCTGATGGGCATGAGCTGACGGGGCTGACGGGCTTGGGCTGACGGGCTTGGGCCGCGTGAGGGACGCTGCGGCACTTTGATTTTGCGCATGATCCCCAGCGAAATCGATTCCGATTCTCTGGGTCATGCGCTAGCCTTGCCCGCAGTGTATTCCGACGGTTGTCGGTAGAAGCGAAGCCGCGTTATAAATCCCGCAAGGGTGTTGCCGATGTTGGGACGGATCCTGCCTTTTTTCGTGTGCCCGATGCTGCTGTTAGGGGGCGGCTGCTCGCGCAGCTACGACGGCACCGTCGTCATTCCAAGGCCGCTCGATGTCCGGCGGTTCTGGGACCGGCCGCAGCAGGTGCAAGCCGAACAGCCGCAGTGGCTGCAGACCGATGTCTTTCCTGCGGCGCCCGAAACGCCGGAAAGAGCGGCGGCCCGCAGAATCGACACCCCCGTTGCGCCGAGAAGGAAAATCGCCAGGACTTCCAAAGCGGCACCGACGCCGTCGTCCGAGCCGGCGAAACCGCTCACCTGCAGGAACGTCAGCCAACCCGGAAAACGGGTCCGCATGGTCTGCGAATAGCCCGCCGGGATTCAAGCGCTGGCAGCTAAAAAGATGCGCCGCCTTGAAAACGTTGCTGCGCAGCTGCCGCAGCGGTTCGGTCAGACGCACATGCCGAGAGCATGAGCCGACTGGTGGGTTTCGGGCTGCCTGATCGGCATTGCCGGCAGCCGGGTTGAACCTTATCCGGCCTTCGACGTTAAACGGCTATTGCAGCGCCGCGCGTGGCTTTGGACGCACAAAGCACGCTGTGGCGTTTGGATGATTTGGCGCATGGTCCTTTCCGAACCGATGGACAGCGGAGCAGAGATCGATCCCGATCCCTTGGGTGATGCGCTGGATGGTCAAAGGAGACCGAACACATGTCGATTCACTTCACTGTCTCGGACCTCACCAGAAATCTGTTTCACTTGCCCGGAAATCTGCTTCACTCGCCCAGAAATCTGTTTTACTCGCTGAGACTGGACCATGAGCGCGCGCCAAGACCTCTCAGTCCTGAGCAAAGTCTCTTGCTGGAATGCTATCTGGCCGGTCAGATTCCGGAATCGGCCTGGAGCGACTACGTCTTCGAAACGCCGGAATTGGCACGCCATGTCAATGCGAGACGCGGGCAACACTGATATCTGGACCGGGAACCAGTCCGATCGCTCGAGGTGACGCCACCGAACCACGCTTGGCTGAATCGGCGGCCCAATCAGCGTGCCATTGCGCTTGAAGCTGAGGGGGCCCGACGACAAATCGCCCTCGATACAAAAAGGCCGGCACATGGCCGACCTTTCCTTCCACCTCGATCGCGCCAGTACATCCGTGGTCACGAGTTGGAGGTGAATTGCCGACCAGTAGATAGGGATTTGGTTAACGAATCCTTAACCGACGGGAACTGCTTGTCGATGCGTCGTGGCCAATCTGCTTGGCGTTTTCGTGATCAGTGCGGAAAGTCCTCCTTGCAGCTGAAATGCCGAAAGCGAACCCCCGCCTCTCGGGGCGAGGTTCCATTTTTGAAACTACGATCTGCTACTGAGCAGGGGCGGCTGGCGGCGGGGTTGCAGGTGCCGGCGTCATCGTGTCGGCTGGAGGTGGCGGCAATTGGCCAGCGGTCGTCGCCTGCGTGCCTCCCGATTGAGTTTGGTCGCACGCCGCCAGGGCAGCAAGCGCCAGGCCGAACGCGGCGAATAAGGGTAGTTTGCGGGTCATACACAGTCCCTTGCATGGACGCCACCCGCGCAGGCCTGATCATCAGGACCGCTGCCTCCAGGTCAGCCGTCGCTTCACCGTCGACGCTTCAAACATTCTTGCGTCCCGTAAAAGGCGGCGGGCCTTCGGGCTCGGTTTAGGTCGGCCTGGGCAAGCAAAACCGCTAGAGCGAAAGCCTCACGCCCCGGCCTGCGACTTCACATGGGCGATATAGCCGCGCACGTCGGCAGCCGGCTCGGCATAGGCCTTGCCGAGCTTCTTCTCGATCGCCGCCATGTACTCCTTCGCCCATTGGGGCAGCGCGTAGTCGATGGCTGCCAGGAATTCGAGCGTCGCCGCCAGGCGGATGTCGGCGATCGAGGGGTTCTTGCCGCCGATGAACGGCTTGCCGTTCCTGAAGAAGCTGTGAAAGACCTCCAGCGGCTCGGCGATCGCTTCTATAGCGGCCTTCTGGGCTTCCGCCTTCTTGTCGGGATGAGCGTCGCTGTGGCCGACCTCGCCGGCATATTGCGGGAAATTCAGCGCAGGATAGGTGGCGCGCGCCACATAGGGGTAGAGCGTGCCGATCAGGTAGAACATGGCGCTGTCGATCATCGCCCGCTTGGCCGGCGCCCTGGGATATAATTTCTCCAGCCCGTGCTTGTTGGCGAGATACTGCATGATGGCGCAGCTTTCCCACAACACGCCCCTGGGCAGGCCCTTGTCCTCGATCATCGGCGTCAGATGGGCCGGGTTCCGCGCCATATACTCGGGCGAGCGCGTGTGGCCCCATACGTCAGTCTCGGAATGGTCGAGCCCGGCCGCGCGCGCAAACACCCGTACGCTCATATTGTTGACGCTCGGCTTCAGCATGCTGAGCGTCAGCGCAGGTTTTTTTCCTGATTTCGCCTTGGTCTTCCGCGCCGATTTCGCGGATGCCTTGCCTGCAGGTTTTGCGGCGGCTTTCGTTGCCGACTTGACGGAAGTGTTCGACACCTTAGCCGCAGGCTTTGTCGCGGCCTTGGCAGCCGGCTTGTTCGCACTTTTCGTGCTCGTCTTTGCCATGGTGTTCCTCCCTTTGTTTGGCCTGTCGTCAGTATGGATTTTTCGGCGTGCGGTCCTCCGACAAGGTTGCGCGGGAGCGCTCGACCAGCGCCTGGATCGCGTCGGCGAGATGCACTTCGGCGATTGCGTAGTCGCCGCGCGCGACGCGAAGCTTGTGCGCCTGCATCAGCACGTCGGCATGGGCAAATCCCGCCGGCGGCTCGAAACGGTAGGAAGCGAGTTCAATCAGCAGACCGAGCGGATCCTCGAAATAGATCGAATCCATGAAACCGCGATCCTTGACGCCGCTGTGCTTGATGGCGCGCTCGTCGAGCCGGGCGACCGCCTGCAGGAAGGTGACCCGCGACACCGCAAACGCGATGTGATGGACGCAGCCCGGATCGGTCGGCGTGCGCCGCTTGACCGGCGTGCGGCTCTCGTCGGTGAAGATGGTGATCAGCCGGCCGTCGCCCGGATCGAAATAGAGGTGGCTTTCGCTTGCCTTGTCGAGATTGGGCTGCTCGAAGATGAAAGGCATGCCAAGCACGCCCTCCCAGAAATCGATCGAGGTCTGGCGCCCGGCGCCGACCAGCGTGATGTGATGGACGCCTTGCGATTGCAATTTCTGCATTGGCCTTCCTCCCTGCGATCTCCCCGCCTCCAGGACGAGCGTCGATCTATTCGCTGCCGTTGCCCATGACGTTCGTTCGACTGCGGCACTAGCGGCCGCGCACGTCAGTGCGATTGGCATCTCTGGCAAATGCGCATAACCGTCTGTCGCGGCTTCTCGATCCGCATCCGTTCCCCGGCGTCTGCGCGCCGACTTGAGCCTTTGGCTCATAGCTTCATGACGCGATGCTAATTCAATCAGCTGCGCTGCGCTAGAAGCAACGAATCCAGCCGTGGTGGGAGAAAGCCACCTTGCTCCGGAGGTGGCGATGGAACGTCGAGGGGGGGCGTTGGGGCTGTAGGGCGCCGGCCGGCGGATTGGGGTCCGCCGTTGGAAACTACCGATCATTGCGATTCAAGCAACTTCCGTGATCGCGGAAGATCTAGGCGCTCCCGTTTGTTTCGCTCTCTTCATCGATTTCGCGCACTGGCAGATAGGCGTTGGTTTCCAGCCATTCGCGCAGCACGATCTGAATGAGGTCCGACCGGCCAATTTTCATTTCAGCCGCGATGGAGTTGAGAGCGTCCTCGGTTGCGGGCTCCAGCGGCACGCCGTCAGTTCGCACGGGGCGGGCGGTTTGCTCCAGTCCGGAATTCCGATTCGGAGGCGGCCATTGCACAGCTGCCCTGCGACATGCGAGTTTGTCAACCAAATGGCTCATCATGGGAGTCTCGTCATGTCCATTCGCCGGATTGCGTTGACCTCGGCAGCGGTCACGCTTGCCTTCACAACCCTCGCCCAGGCCAGGCCGGACACCCGCGCCATGACCTGCCAACAGACGCAGGCGCTAATCCAGAGCCATGGCTCGGTGGTGCTGACCACCGGCCCGAACACCTATGCCCTCTTCGTCCGCCAGTACAGCAATGCGTGCGACTGGTCGTTAATCCCAGCGGTAGGGTTTGTGCCGACGCGCGATGGCCAGTGCTTGGTTCATCGATGCAGAGAGCCGCTCTACACTCCTCCCGGCTGACGGTGACGAGCATAGCTATTCTGCTGCTCCCTTCGGCAGGAAGCCCTTGGCTCCAAATCTTCGACTATCAGTTTCTCGACGTATCCAGCGACCGTTCGCCTGTCTGCTTTTGGGTCCTTGGAACGGAGTCGCATCATTGGCGTTACCGGCCAACCAAACGCTGCCAACGATATGGGGGAACGGGCGTGATCGAGTTGACCGAGACGGAAAAGCGCTTTCTCAAGCGCGTTGACACCATCACTCACGTTCCCTGGTCGAACAAAGTCACAGCCGCAGATGCCAAAGGAAAGCCCATGCGTATCGCAAGGGCAACGTTTGTCCGATTAAGAGACGACGGAATCATCATCCGATCTACTAGCGATCTGACCTCGAACACCTACGTCATTAATCCTGCACCCGTGACGCCACAAGTCGAGGAAGTGCAGGAAGCGTCCTGATCGGGCGGGCACGGGCGGCGCGTCAATCCTTCTTCAGCCTCACGCCGGCGCCACCGCCATTTTCCGGGATGAACTCGACGCCGGCGGTTTCGAGGGCAGCGCGCATCTTGTCCACGCTGCTGACGCGGGCATCCTGACCAGCTTCAAAGCGATTGACAGTATTCCCTCCAACGCCCGCCGCTTTGGCAAGGTCGAGGGTGCTCCAATTGAGGGCTGCGCGCCCCATACGGCATTGAACTGGCTTCATGTGGTGTTTTTATCACCAAAAGGCATTGACAGCAACTTGGTTATGGCTTTACCGTTAATGGTGTGAATATCACCATTAGGAGGATAAGCCATGCCGAACATCACCGTTCGGGCAGCCGCCGAAGGCATGCCCGATGTCAACCGCCGCCGCGTTCTGCTCGGCCTCGCGGCTGCTTCCACCGCCGCTGCCGGTTCAACGATCGTCCCAGTGGTGGCGGAAAACTTTTCCGTTGCCTCCTTTGCCAAGAATGCATCGGGCCAGTTAGACGCCACTGCGATCCCATCTACGGGCAAAGAAAGTCTCGACGCATTGCTGCTGCAGCTGCCGCCGGAAGACGCGCACCGATTGAGGATAGAATTTATTGCGATCATCTCCACTGTCAGAGAGATGTGCGCCCGAGGCGAAGATCGCCAATCGATCAGGGATTTTGTCAGAACCCGGTGTCAGCAAAACGAGATGGACTGGAAGAGGGCACGGGGAATATGAGCACCGCACCGATCGAGATTGAACGGAAACCAACCTGATGCCCCGCCTTCGCGAATGCCCATTCGACAACAGCCGCGATCTCCAGGTCGAGCATTTCAACGGCGACGACTATCACGTCAAGTGCAAGCGCTGCGGCGCACAGGGCCCGACTGCCGACACATGGGCAGAAGCCGAACGGCGTTGGAATGCCCGCGGCAGCAGCGACAAGAACTAACCCGCACACACCAGCAAGCCCGCTGCCTCACGGTGGCGGGCTTTCATCATCTTGGCCTTTTCAGGACAAGAGAGGGATCGGACCCAAGGCGGTTGCCGACAAATCTAAGCTGCCGATCCGATCGGCCGAACGCCAATCGCGTGGCCTGGCTCACAACCTTCGTGTTGATATCAACGACGAGTGCGTTCATGGGAATCGCCTTGAACCGCTTGAACGTTTCATTGTTCTTGACGGCTGCGAAAAGCAGGCTTGGTCCGATGGGGAGCGCAATATGCGCAAATTGATGGTTTAGCCCCGTACGGACGACCGGACGATCAGACGTCAGAAATTCAAACTTCGCGTCGTCGGTCTTCGCGATGGCCCACTGCATCTGATTGATGACTGTGCCAATTCGCTCGTTGTCGACAATCGGCAAATAGGTCTCGAAGAGATATCGCTCCACTAGATGAATTGGCATTTTCGCAATGTATTCGCTGAACGTTGGAGGATCTCCATCCTCTCTGACTTTCGAGTACTCTTCCTCGCTTTCAACGTCCGTATCGGTGAACGTGTGTCCCCACTGAGCGCGTAGCGCCTGGATGTCCGGCGGAGTTCGCAGGAGTAGGGAGATGATAAATCTTGACCAAGCTGATCGGAGTTCCTGGGGCCATTCGCCATCGACTCCTTTAATCACCAAGCGTTCGAGCGCATCGGCGGCAAGCGAGTCAGTAAACTTGAAAAACCTCTCCTCGATTTGCTGCGCCAGTGACGGCTCAAAGCCTTGCATGGAGTAGAGGTTTTCCTCGTAACCTGTGCCGGCTGGACGGGTCATCCGTGGCTTTACGCGGTGATCATAGGGACGGCTGAATTCACATAGACGCCCATCCGTCCCGGCCCATCGTTTGAGGTAGAAGACCGGGATGTAATGGTGCTTTTTAGGCTTGTTGTCGTGCACCCATGCACCTCTCCCATGTCGCGTCCCTGTCGCGTGGACCTGGCCGCCGAGTGTGACAGGGAACCCTTGGAAAGCAACAAGGCGGTTCCGGCTCACGCCGAATCTGTTCACGGAAATTCGCGGGCGTTTATTCGATGCATATTCAACGCATCGACCCGAAATTCAGCTAAGTACTTGAAATCCTTGGTACGCCCAAGGGGAATCGAACCCCTGTTCCCGCCGTGAGAGGGCGGTGTCCTGACCGCTAGACGATGGGCGCGTTCAAGAACCGGCGATATAGGCTGACGGCCGGGAAAAAGCAACTGGGCTTCTGGCAGTCAATGATCCCGGCAAAATATCCGTTGCAGGCCTATCGTTTTGGCTCAATCAAGTCCCACAGATTTCCGTGGAGATCGGCGAAAACCGCCACAGTGCCATAGGGCTCAACGCGAGGTGCCTCACGGAATTCGACGCCCTTTTTGAGCATCGCCGCATGGTCGCGGACAAAATCGTCGGTTTCGAGGAACAGAAAGACGCGGCCGCCGGTCTGGTTGCCGATACGGCTTGCTTGCATTTCGTCCGACGCTTCGGCCAGCAGCAGCCGCGCGCCTTTTCCGTTGGCCGGCGCCACCGTGACCCAGCGTTTGCCGCTACCCAGATCGACGTCCTCGGTCAGCAAAAAGCCCAGCCTGTCGACATACCAGGCGATCGCCTCATCGTAATTGGCGACGACAAGCACGACGGTCGCGACGCGGCGATTTTCGGCGAAACCAGTCATTTGTTGCGGATCGAAAAGCGACCGATGATACGGCGCTCGGTGAAGTCGTAGACAAAAATGGCGCGGCTGCCGTCGGCAAGCTCCGCATCGATGGCGACGCGGTTGCCGGAGAGCGACTGGCTGATGACCTTGGCGCCGACCGGCAGCACGATGTCGCCGGTCAGCGGCTCGCCTGATGGCACCTGGATGTCGCCGGCAAGGGATGGGGCTGCCGGTGGCGCGGTGCGCGTTTTGTAGACAAGGGCTGCAATCACCACCATAAGGGCGAGGAACAGCAGGCCGAGATTGATGGCGACGAAGCGGACGAGCTTCTTGCGCACCTTTTCGACTTCGGGGTCGAGCGGCTTTTCCTCGTCTTCATCGACAGCAGCCATGGCAAAACATTCCGGAACGATTTTCGATGAGCGCTCATAACCAAGAGACCCCGATATTGATAGAGGATGGATTGAGCACGGGCGGAAACACTGGATCGCCAGACGGGGGATCAATAATACTGGAAGCAGGTCCCGATGCGGCCGGCCAGCGGCTCGACCAATGGCTGGCAGGCAAGCTCGGTCCGGACATGTCGCGCAGCCGGGTGCAGATGCTGATCAGACAGGGCGCCGTCAAGGTCGGCGGCCAGGCGGTCAACGAGACCAAACGCAAGATGGCGGCCGGTGAACGCGTATCGGTCGACATGCCGGAGCCGGAGCCGGCGGAGCCGCAAGGCGAGAACATCCCGCTCGACGTCCTCTTTGAAGACAATGAATTGATCGTCGTCGACAAGCCGCCGAGGCTCGTCGTCCATCCCGGCGCCGGCAACTGGACCGGCACGCTGGTCAACGCGCTGATCCACCATTGCGGCGACAGTCTTTCCGGCATCGGCGGTGTGCGGCGGCCGGGCATCGTCCACCGCCTGGACAAGGAGACCAGCGGCGTCATGGTCGTGGCCAAGACCGACCGCGCCCACAAATCATTGTCGGAGGCGTTTGCCGACCATGGCCTGACCGGCGATCTCAAACGCGCCTATCTGGCGCTGGTCTGGGGCATACCGACGAGACCGACAGGCACGGTCGACGAGCCGCTCGGTCGCGCCGCCGACCGCGTGCGCCGTGCCGTGGTGCCGGAGGGCCGCGACGATGCCCGCCACGCCGTCACCCATTTCACGGTGGTCGAGCGCTTTGGCGAGCAGCAAAAGCAGTTTGCCATGGCGAGCCTGGTCGAATGCCGGCTCGAGACCGGCCGCACCCATCAGATCCGCGTCCACATGGCTCATATCGGCCATCCGGTCGTCGGCGATCCCGATTACGGCCAGGCGTTTCGCACCAAGGCGAACCGGCTGCCCGAGCCGCTGAAAGGCCAGGTGAAGGCCTTTCCGCGGCAGGCATTGCATGCCCGCCTCCTTGAATTTCGGCATCCGACTACCCATTTACCGATGAGGTTCGAGGCGCCGCTACCGAGCGACATGGAGGAACTTGTGGACGGCTTCCGCAGACTCTGAACCGCTTCATCCATTCCAAAACCAGATCGGCAAAACCTGACCCACTTTGTTCACTTTGGCGTGACACACTGTTTCGTGTTGAACCAAATGCTGTCCTTTCTGGTTTTGTTCCTATATACATCCGCTGTCGCGAACGAGCCTTTTGGCGTTCGCGATATATGCCCGCCGCCTTTAGGGGGCACCACTCCAAGAGAGAGGGGCGCTATCATGGCCCAGTCACTACCCAGTATCGTTTCCGGCGAAGGCGGCCTCAGCCGCTACCTGGAAGAAATCCGTCGCTTTCCGATGCTTCAGCCGCAGGAAGAGTACATGCTCGCCAAGCGTTACGCTGAGCACGAGGACACCACGGCTGCGCACAAGCTCGTCACCAGCCACCTTCGGCTCGTCGCCAAGATCGCGATGGGCTATCGCGGCTACGGCCTGCCGATCGGCGAGGTGATCTCGGAAGGCAATGTCGGCCTGATGCAGGCCGTCAAGAAATTCGAACCGGAGCGCGGCTTCCGGCTCGCCACCTACGCCATGTGGTGGATCAAGGCCTCGATCCAGGAATACATCCTGCGCTCGTGGAGCCTGGTCAAGATGGGCACCACCGCCAACCAGAAGCGCCTGTTCTTCAACCTGCGCAAGGTGAAGGGCAAGATCCAGGCGCTCGACGACGGCGACTTGAAGCCCGAGCAGATCGCCGAGATCGCCACCCGCCTCAACGTGTCGGAAGCGGAAGTGGTGTCGATGAACCGCCGCCTGTCGGGCGACGCCTCGCTCAACGCGCCGATCCGGGCGAGCGAGGGCGAGTCCGGTGAGTGGCAGGACTGGCTGGTCGACGACCACGAAAGCCAGGAAGAGGCGCTGATCGAGCAGGACGAACTGGAAAACCGGCGCGGCATGCTGTCCGGCGCTCTTGCCGTGCTCAACGAGCGCGAGCGGCGCATCTTCGAGGCGCGCCGCCTGGCCGAGGAGCCGCTGACGCTGGAAGAACTGTCGGCCGAGTTCGACATCAGCCGCGAGCGCGTGCGCCAGATCGAGGTGCGCGCCTTCGAGAAGGTGCAGGACGCGGTCAAGGCCGCGGCCAAGCGCCAGATGCAGGCGCTGCGCACTATCGAGGCGCAGCCGGCGGCGTAAAACCTCCGGCGGAAACAAATAGCGGCGGCGTCAGGTAACTGGCGCCGCCGTTTTTTATGGTCCACCGGCTGCCGGGGGAACTGTCCCTTTGGTGTCGTATTCTAGCAAGTTGCCGGTTCCGCCGCACCTTCGCGAACGCCCGATCCGTCGCAAAACCGCTCAATCATCGGTGTGATCAGCCTTGCCGGCTCATAACCGCATTATAGCAATTTTCCCCAAGCCCTGGAAACCGCAACGCTACAAATTGGGGCGGCAATGTTCCGGCGCCGACACGGGCTTCCGTCGAAATTTCACAAGGTGGCGTTTGCGGCAAGCGGGCGCGACAATGGGCGCCGGGGCTGCGCTGGGCAGTTGAGCTCGCCTAATTGGAAACCAAAGGCAGTATGACGATGACGATTTCTCCGTTTCTCACCGCTCTCGGATCCGAAGGTCCTCCAGCCGACCGAGCGAAAGACATGGACCTGTATGGATGGCTAATTGGAAGCTGGGAAATGGACACGGTCCACTACCGCGATGACAGCAAAATCCAGAAATGGGATGGAGAATGCCATTTTGGCTGGGTGCTCGAAGGCCGCGCGATTCAGGACGTCTGGATCAGGCCCAAGCGCCCTGCGCCATCCACGATGTATGGCACGACTTTGCGCATCTTCGATCCTGGGATCGATGGCTGGC
This sequence comes from Mesorhizobium sp. WSM4848, assembly GCF_055811375.1. Classification (NCBI taxonomy): domain Bacteria; kingdom Pseudomonadati; phylum Pseudomonadota; class Alphaproteobacteria; order Hyphomicrobiales; family Phyllobacteriaceae; genus Mesorhizobium; species Mesorhizobium sp. WSM4848. The sequence continues at coordinate 10,132 of NZ_JBVVPX010000030.1, read as the reverse complement.
ACATCATATGGAACGACCCGCTCAACCGAGATCACTCGCGCCAGATCGGTCGGGCCGAGGGTAAGGATATTGTCCAACTCGGCACTGACTCGCGCGGTCTGAAAACTCGATGGCGTTTCACTGAGATCACTGCCAACAGCTTCCATTGGATCGGAGAGGAAAGACCGTCGGAGAGCGGCCCTTGGCAAATCACGTATGAACATTTAGTCCGCCGAACAAAACCCTGAAGCTAGACTAGCTGGCGTCTGCGCTGCCCCTCATCCGGCTGCCGCCACCTTCTCCCCGTATAGTGTAGTGACGGGGAGAAGAGGCAGATCGCACCGCCGCCATTCTTTTTTGCAACGTCGAAAATTAGCGAAATCGTCAGTGAAAGCGTCTTTCTCCCCGTCACTATACGTCACTATACGGGGAGAAATGTCCGGTCCACCCTCCGCAGCTGCAGCGCAGCTGCTGCGGAGGACGGGCAGGACAATGAGGGGCGGCGCTGACTTCCGGAATGCGAGGTTCCGTCTGCCAACGACCCCTCAAAGGCAATCGAGCGGAAATTTCAAATAGCGGCGGCCGTTGGATTCCGGCTCAGGCAAGCGCCCGCCATTCATGTTGACCTGCAGCGCGTGCAGGATCAGCCTCGGCATCGGCAGCGTCCTGTCGCGCGCCTCGCGCAAGGCTACGAAATCGGCCTCTGTCCTGCAGGCGGCAATATGGGTGTTCCTGGATTTTTGTTCCGCGACCGTGCTCTCCCACAAGGGCTCGCGCCCCTCCGCCTGGTAGTCATGACCGACGAACAGACGTGTCTCGTCCGGCAGCGCGAGGATATTTTGGATCGAGCGCCAGAGTTGCGTGGCACTGCCGCCGGGAAAGTCCGCTCTCGCCGTGCCGCTGTCCGGCATGAACAGCGTATCGTGGATGAAAGCGGCGTCGCCGATCACATAGGTGATCGAGGCCAGCGTGTGGCCCGGCGAAAAAAGCACCTTTGCCGGAATGCCGCCGACCGAAAACGTCTCGCCGTCGGCAAACAGTCTGTTCCACTGGGATCCGTCGGCAGGAAACCCCGGCCAGTTGTAGATTGCCTTCCACAGTTTCTGGACGTCGACGACCTTCTCGCCGATCGCCGTGGGCGCTCCGGTCTTCGTGCTGAGATAGTGTGCCGCGGAGAAATGGTCGGCGTGCGGGTGGGTGTCGAGGATCCATTCGACAACCAGCCGTTGATCTCCAATGAAGTCGAGCAGGGCGTCGGCGTTTTTCGTGGCAGTGGCGCCGGACTTCTCGTCGAAATCCAAGACCGGATCGATGATTGCGCATCGTCGGGTCTGCGGGTCGGCAACGACATACTGGATGGACCCGCTCGGCTTGTCGTAAAAGCCTGCCACCTGCAGCTTGGCCGATGATGCGTCCAATCCCGGCTCCTCAACTCCCACCCGGCAGGAATGGTTTTCCCTGCCGGGGTAAAAGAAGAGCATGGTCATTCGCCAGCGCCCCGCCGTCAAGCACCGCATGCTTCGCGGAGGCAAAAAAGCCGAAAGTCCTTCCGTGCCGCAGTGGTCGCTCAGGCGGAGGGCTGCTTGGTCTTCCGGAGATACGGCAGGATCGTCTCGAAGGCGCCGAAACGCTTGATCGCGTCCTCATTGGAAACAGCGGCGGTGATGATGACGTCCTCGCCCTGCTTCCAGTTCGCCGGTGTCGCCACCTGGTGCTTGGCGGTCAGCTGTATGGAATCGATCGCACGCAGGATCTCATCGAAGTTACGGCCGGTCGTCATCGGATAGGTGAGAACCAGCTTGATCTTCTTGTCGGGGCCGATGACATAAACTGAACGCACCGTCGCGTTGTCGGCGGGCGTGCGCCCTTCCGAGGTTTCGCCGGCGCCCGCCGGCAGCATCTCGTAGAGCTTGGCGACCTTGAGGTCCTTGTCGCCGATCAGCGGGTAGTTAACCGATTGGCCGGTCGCCTTCTTGATATCATCCTGCCATTTGCCATGGCTTTCGACCGGATCGACGGAAATGCCGATGATCTTGACGTTGCGCTTCTTGAACTCGCCTTCCAGCCCGGCCATCGTGCCGAGCTCGGTCGTGCAGACCGGCGTGAAATTCTTCGGGTGGCTGAAAAGCACCGCCCAGCCGTCACCGATCCATTCGTGGAAGTTGATCGTCCCTTGCGTGGTCTCGGCCGTGAAATCCGGCGCGGTGTCATTGATACGAAGGCTCATGATGCGTCCCTACCCTGTGATTGCAGCCGGCATTGACCATCCACCGGCCCTGCTTCTGCCTTCTTACCACCACGGCGTCATCCTTCAAACGCCTGTTGCACCGGCACCGAGGCCAGCGGCGAAAACTTTTTCGCCTTTTGTCGTGAAAAACAGCATTCCCGCCCATTGATGCTGGCACAATAGGGCGTTGGGGCGCGACAGCAGTGGCAATCTAGGCCTTGTTCACCGCCAGCGTCGTCGCCAGATCTTCCATGCGCTGGGCGAGCGCGCCGAGCGCTTGGGTCAGCACGGAATCGTTCTTGTCGGCCTTGGTCAGCGCGTCGTCACGCGTCTTGCGCAGCGTCAGCACTTCGCTTTCCATGCCCTTGACGCGTTTTTGCAGTTCCGAAAGCTCGTCCATGACCATGATGCCGGCCATTACGGTCAGCCGCTGGTCGCCGATTTCGCCGAATGAGTCTTTCAGATGCGAGACATAGCGGTCGAAGCGCTCGGCAAGGTCGATCAGATGCTCTTCCTGGCCCTCGTCGCAAGCCATGCGATACTGCTTGCCATCGATGGAAACCGTGACTTGTGCCATTGGGCCAGCCCCTATCTATCCAACACGGCGCGGATGGTTTCCATGGCGGTCACCAGCCGACGCGACACTTCCTTGTTGGCGTCTTCCAGCCGTTCGGCGCGCGCTTCGGAATTGTCGAGTTCCTGCGCCAGCCGCGAGCGGTCGGCGTTCATGCGCTGCACCTCCGCCTCGGCTTCCGTATAGTCGCGCTCGTGCTCGAGCTTGGCCGCGACGGCGTCTTCCAGCCCCTCGATGGCCTTACCCAGCCTGGCGATGACTTCCTTGAGTGTCGTTTCCCCGGTCATGGCTTTCGTCCTGCGCCCTGCCCATCACCGAATCATCCACGTTCAGAACGCGTTATGTCTGAAACATTACGCGCCGTGTGAAGCCAACGTCAATAAAGCTCTCGCGAGTGTCCCCTACTAACGCTAATTTAGGCACCCAAAGCCCTTCCGGCGCCATCGCAAGACCGGCAAAAGCGTCGGTTTACTGACCAACAAGACCGGCAAATGCGCGCCGGTTTGTTGACTAAAAAGCCGCGCCTGCTATGTGTCGCGCACCCCTTTCCAGGGCTCTCCCAAGGCCCCGAACCCCGACACTGGAGGAAGCATGACCTCGCGTGAACAACATGACCGGATGGCCAATGCGATCCGTTTTCTTTCCATGGACGCCGTCGAGAAGGCCCAGTCCGGCCACCCCGGCCTGCCCATGGGCTGCGCCGACATCGCCACGGTGCTGTTCACGCGTTTCCTGAAATACGATGCGAAGAACCCGCATTGGCCCGATCGCGACCGCTTCATCTTGTCGGCCGGCCACGGTTCGATGCTGCTCTATTCGCTGCTCTATCTGACTGGCTATGAGGATATCACCCTCGACCAGATCAAGCATTTCCGCCAGGTCGGGTCGAAGACGGCGGGCCATCCCGAATATGGCCATGCCGCCGGCATCGAGACGACGACCGGCCCGCTCGGCCAGGGCCTTGCCAATTCGGTCGGTTTCGCGCTCGGCGAGCGCATCATGAATGCCGCCTTCGGCAACGACCTCGTCGACCACTACACCTATGTTCTGGCCGGTGACGGCTGTCTGATGGAGGGCGTTTCCCAGGAAGCCATCGCGCTTGCCGGACATCTCAAGCTGAACAAGCTGATCGTCTTTTGGGACAACAACAACATCTCGATCGACGGCCCGGTGTCACTGGCCGACAACACCGATCAGGTCGCCCGCTTCCAGGCGTCCGGCTGGAACGCCAGCCACATCGACGGCCAGGATCCGGAAGCGATCGCCTATGCCATCGAGGCGGCGCGCCATTCCGACAAACCGACGATGATCGCGTGCAAGACGACGATCGGCTTCGGCGCGCCGAGCAAGGCCGGCACCAACAAGGCGCACGGTTCGCCGCTCGGCGCCGAGGAAATCGCCGGCGCCAGAAAATTCTTCGGTTGGGATTATCCGCCTTTCGAACTTCCGGCCGACATCCTCGATGCCTGGCGCGACGCCGGCAAGACCGGCATCAAGGCACGCACCGACTGGGAAGGCCGCCTTGCCAGGGCTGACGCCCAATTGCGCAGCGAATTCGAGCGCCGCATCAGTGGCGCGCTGCCGGCGAATTTCGACGCCGTCATCACCGACTACAAGAAGAAGCTCAGCACGGACAAACCGAAGGTCGCCACCCGCAAATCGTCGGAAATGGCGCTCGAAATCATCAACGGCGCCGTGCCGGAAACCATCGGCGGCTCGGCCGACCTGACCGGCTCCAACAACACCAAGACCAGCCAGACCAAGAACATCACATCGGACGACTACGGTCAGCGCTACGTTCACTACGGCATCCGCGAGCACGGCATGGCCGCCGCGCTCAACGGACTGACGCTGCATGGCGGCCTCATCGCCTATGGCGGCACCTTCATGTGCTTTTCCGACTATGCCCGTCCGTCGATGCGGCTTGCCTCGCTGATGGGCATCCGCTCGATCTTCGTCATGACCCACGATTCCATCGGTCTCGGCGAAGACGGCCCGACCCATCAGCCGGTCGAGCATCTGGCCGCACTGCGCGCCATTCCGAACCACAATGTCTTCCGCCCGGCCGACGCGGTCGAGACCGCCGAATGCTGGCAGGTGGCCATCGAACAGGAAAAGACGCCTTCGACGCTGGCGCTGACCCGGCAGAACCTGGCAGCGGTGCGCAACGACTTCCTTGCGGAAAACCTTTGTCGCCAGGGCGCCTATGAGCTGGCCGCTGCCAGTGGCGATGCGGCGGTGACGATCTTCGCTTCGGGCTCCGAGGTCGAGATTGCGCTGGCGGCGCGCGAGGCGCTGGAGAAGCACGGCCATCCGACCCGCGTCGTCTCTGTGCCCTGCTTCGAATTGTTCGACAAGCAAAGTGCTGATTACCGCAACAAGACGATCGGCAACGCGCCGATCAAGATCGCCATCGAAGCCGGCATCCGCCAGGGCTGGGATCATTTCATCGGCATCGACGGCATCTTCATCGGCATGACCGGCTTCGGCGCCTCTGGCACGATCGAACAGCTCTATCCGCATTTCGGCATTACCGCCGAAGCGACGGTGAAGGCGGCGGAAGCCCGCCTGCACGGCGAGTAAATGTGCTGGTCTCCGGCGAAGCCGCACATGGCGGTTTCGCCGGCAGCCGCGACCTAGTGGACTTAAATCCAACCCATCGACGGCTGGATTCTTTGCCAGCCCGCCGTTATGAAGCTGCGGACTTGATCTTCGGCCTCCAACTCCCAGGGAGAGAAAAATGACCGTCAGAGTTGCCATCAACGGATTCGGCCGCATCGGCCGCAACATCCTGCGCGCCATCCACGAATCCGGCCGCAAGGACATCGATGTCGTCGCCGTCAACGACCTCGGCCCGGTCGAGACCAATGCGCATCTGCTGCGATACGACAGCGTGCATGGCCGCTTCCCGCATGAAGTGACGGTCGACGGTGACCAGATCACCGTCGGCAGCGAAAAATTCAAGGTCACCGCGATCAAGGACCCGACGCAGCTGCCGTGGAAGGATCTCGGCATCGACATCGCGCTCGAATGCACCGGCATCTTCACCGCCCGCGACAAGGCCGCCGCGCATCTGACCGCCGGCGCCAAGCGCGTCCTCGTCTCGGCGCCTGCGGAGGGCGCCGATCTCACCGTCGTCTATGGCATCAACCATGACAAGCTGACCAAGGACCACATCGTCATCTCGAACGCCTCCTGCACCACCAACTGCCTGGCGCCGCTGGCAGCCGTGCTGCATGAGGCCGTCGGCATCGAGAAGGGCATGATGACGACGATCCACTCCTACACCGGCGACCAGCCGACGTTGGACACCATGCACAAGGATCTCTACCGTGCCCGCGCCGCGGCGCTGTCGCAGATCCCGACCTCGACCGGCGCGGCCAAGGCGATCGGCCTGGTGCTGCCCGATCTGAAGGGCAGGCTCGACGGCATCTCCATTCGCGTGCCGACCCCGAACGTCTCGGTCGTCGATTTCAAGTTCATCGCCAAGCGTGCGACCACGGTGCAGGAAATCAACGAGGCGGTGATCGCCGCCTCCAGCGGCAAGCTGAAAGGCGTTCTCGCCGTCACCAATCATCCGAACGTGTCGATCGACTTCAACCACGATCCGCACTCCTCGATCATGGCGCTCGACCAGACCAAGGTCATGGACGGCAACTTCGTTTCGGTGCTGTCCTGGTACGACAATGAATGGGGTTTTTCCAACCGCATGGCCGACACCGCCGTCGCCTTCGGCAAGACCATCGCCTGATCGCAGAACCATCTTCTTGCGACTTGAAAGCGCCCGGCTCTGTCCGGGCGTTTTCATGAGAGCGCCCAGCGCCCTTTGGGATGCGCAAACGACGCTCTAAGGGTTTGTTTGGCAAAACCGCGCCTTGAGCGCCAAAACACTCAAAAACCAGCGGCATAGGGCAAAAAACACCCTCACGCCTTGCACCGGTCATGTCTTCGCCTCACTCTCCCGTAAAGCGAGAGGAACACGAATTCGCGGGGCAATTGGCGGATGGAGCATGCGATCTATCTCATGACGCTGGTCGGCGCCGCGCTCGTCGTCGCCGCCGCGTTTTCGAGCCTGATCGCCTTCCGCTTCGGCGCCCCTCTCTTGCTGCTGTTTCTCTGCATTGGCCTGGCCACGGGAACCGACGGCCTCGGCATCCCGTTCGACAATGCACGGCTGGCTTATTTTGCCGGCTCACTGGCGCTGGCGGTGATCCTGTTCGATTCCGGTTTTGGCACGCCGCTCAACGCCTTGCGCCAGGCGGCCGGACCGGCGCTGTCGCTGGCGACCATCGGCGTCCTTTTGACCACTGGCCTGTTCGGCGCCGTCGCCCACTATCTGCTCGATCTCAGCTGGCTGGAATCCTTCCTGCTCGGGGCCGCTGTCGCCTCGACCGACGCCGCAGCGGTGTTCTTCCTGTTGCGCGCAGGCGAGATCAATTTGCGCGAACGCGTGCGCTCCACGCTCGAGGTGGAATCCGGCACCAATGATCCGATCGCCATCTTCCTGACCATCAGCCTGGTCGAGATCATCGCCGCCAACGCCAATCCCGAGGCCAGGGTGCTGGTTACCGACCTGGTCCTCGGCTTCCTTTTCAACATGGGGCTTGGCGCCGTCGTTGGCATTTTCGGCGGCCTCGCCATCGTGCGGCTTGTCGACCGGCTCAATCTCGACCACGGGCTGCTGCCGATCTTCGTGCTGACGCTGTCGCTGATGGTGTTCGCCGCCGCTGGCGCCATTGGCGGCTCCGGCTTTCTGGCGGTCTATCTCGCCGGCCTCATCGCCGGCAATTCCGACATCCGCGCCGTCACCATCCTCAAGCGCTTCCAGGACGGCATGTCATGGCTGGCGCAGATCATCATGTTCCTGATCCTCGGCCTGTTCGCGACCCCTTCGCAATTTCCGGCGATCCTGCTGCCGGCGGTGCTGCTCGGCCTGTTCCTGATCTTCGTGGCGCGGCCGATCGCCGTCTGGCTTTGCCTGATGCCGTTTCGTCTGCCGCGCCCGGAAGTCGCCTTCGTCTCATGGGTCGGCCTGCGTGGCGCCGTGTCGATCCTGCTCGCCATCACGCCGCTGCTTGGCGGTCTTGAGAATGGCCGCCTTATCTTCAACACCGCCTTCATCGTGGTGCTGGTATCGCTGGTCATCCAGGGATGGACCGTCGGACCGCTGGCGCGCCGTCTCGGCCTGATCGTGCCGGCTCGCCTGGGTCCGTTGGACAAGGTCGAGCTCGAATTGCCTGGCTCCGCCCATCACGAGCTACTCGCCTACCGCGTAGCACCAGGCAGCCCGGTGGCGCGCGGCGAGCGCATCCCGCGCTGGGCGCGGCCGTCGCTGGTGCTGCGCGACGGGCGCTCGATGCGCTTCCAGGACATGGGTAGGCTCGCCGCCGGCGACCATGTCTACATCTTCGTGCCGGATCGCTATCCAGCCCTGCTCGACAAGCTGTTCGCCAGCCGCGCCGTGGTCGATCCCGAGGATGCCGACTTCTTCGGCGCCTTCGCCGTCGATCCGGCGCGCTCCGCCGCGGAACTGGAAGCCGCTTACGCGCCGGGCCTGAGCGAGGAGGAACGCAAGCTGACCGTCGGCGACCTGGTGACGGCGCGGCTCGGCGGCCATGCCGAATATGCCGACCGCGTGCTGATTGGTCCGATCGAGCTGATCGTCCGCGACGTCGACGACAAGGGCAGGATCACCGGTCTCGGTCTTTCCCTCGAGCCGACCGCGCCGGTGGCGCGGGTGCCGGTGTTCCTGAGTGCCGGCGAAATCGCCGACCGCATCGTTGCCTTTGTGCGCAATTGGCGCAAGCGGACAAAAAAGCAGGGTGCCGAGGCGCCGGACGACGCGGAGCCGGCTCCACAGCCAGTGATGGAAAAAGCAAACGGCGAGGGCTGACTGCTTGCGACCCGAGGCGTGGATCATATTTTCCGTGAACTCCCATGCAGGTCTTGCATCGTCGTTGATGCGGGGTAAGGTCCCCGCGATTTTTCGCGAAAGGGAACAGCATGGCCGGCTTTAAGACACTGGACGACATCGGCAATATCGACGGCAGGCGCGTGCTGGTGCGCGTCGACCTCAACGTTCCCGTCGCCGACGGCAAGGTCACCGACGCCACCCGCATCGAGCGCATCGCGCCGACCATCGCCGAGCTTTCCGGCAAGGGCGCCAAGGTCATCCTGCTTGCCCATTTCGGCCGGCCCAAGGATGGACCTTCGCCCGAATTCTCGCTTGAGCCGATCGCCAGGGCGGCCGCGGAAGTGCTTGGCCGCCCGGTCGGCTTCGCGGCGGATTGCATCGGCGACAAGGCGGCGAGCGCCGTCGCCGCCATGAACAACGGCGACGTGCTGCTGCTCGAAAACACCCGCTTCTACAAGGCCGAGGAGAAGAACGACCCGGCCTTCACCGAAAAGCTGGCCGCCAATGGCGACATCTTCGTCAACGACGCCTTTTCCGCCGCCCACCGCGCCCATTCGTCGACGGAAGGGCTTGCGCAGCTGCTGCCGGCCTTCGCCGGCCGTACCATGCAAGCCGAGCTCGACGCGCTGGAAAAGGGCCTCGGCAATCCCGTCCGCCCTGTCGTCGCCATCGTCGGCGGCGCCAAGGTCTCGAGCAAGATCGACCTGCTGATGAATCTGGTAAAGAAGGTCGACGCGCTGGTCATCGGCGGCGGCATGGCCAACACCTTCCTCGCCGCGCGCGGCACCGCCGTCGGGAAATCGCTGTGCGAGCACGATCTCGCCAACACCGCCAAGCAGATCATGATCGAGGCGGCCGAAGCCGGCTGCGCCGTCATCCTGCCGGTCGACGGTGTCGTCGCCAGGGAATTCAAGGCGGGCGCCGCCAGCGAAACCGTCGCCATAGCAGAGGTGCCGGCCGACGCCATGATCCTCGATGTCGGCGAAGACACCGTGAAGACCGTTGCCGACTGGATCGACCGCGCCGCCACGCTGGTCTGGAACGGTCCGCTCGGCGCCTTCGAGATCGAGCCGTTCGACCGGGCGACGGTGGCGGCGGCCAGGCACGCCGCGGCCCGCACCGAGGCCGGCAAATTGATCTCGGTGGCAGGTGGCGGCGACACGGTGGCCGCCCTCAACCATGCCGGCGTCGCCGACGACTTCACCTATGTCTCGACTGCCGGCGGCGCCTTCCTGGAATGGATGGAGGGCAAGCCGCTGCCCGGTGTCGATGTGCTGAAGCGCTGAGGCCCTCAGGCCCTGGGCGACAGACGAACGAGGGCGTTTGCGCGTTTCAATCGATTCGAGCTTTCCACTCGGAATGCAGGGCAACGAGTCCAGGTTAACGGAGTTGGAGAGCTGCCATCAGGTAGTCGGTATCCCAGGTTGCGAGTTTTCGC
>NZ_JBVVPX010000029.1:32963-98613 GCF_055811375.1 Mesorhizobium sp. WSM4848 | reverse complement strand
GCTGAGGATCAGCTTGTTCCGCCTAACCACGTAGAAGCGCCAGAGCCGGCAGTTCATTGCGAGGGCCAAAACTGCCTTCCACTAGCCGATAACCCTGCGGAGGGATGCAAGGGGCAAGATTGCACGCCAGCTCCGCCGGTCGACCCAGGTCCGCAGATTGAACAGGTCGACTGAAGCATCAGCCGAACACCCAACCACGAAGGTGATCGCAGGTCCGTGGAGAACGTTGGATTTCAGGTCGTCTCCCTCTACCAAAACTCCTTAAACTATTGAAATAGCTAAAAAATCTATGCACAATGGTAGCGCTTCCATTTGAAATTGATTAATAATTTCAACGTGGCGCCCTCGTTTTCCACGCGCCAGGTGATTTCAGAGGCGAGGAAGAGCAGCACGCGTTTTACTCCTCCCTGAAAGCGCGCTCGATCCGATCAGCAAGGGCTTCACGATACAAGACAACATCGTGCGCCTGCCGGTCGAAAAGGGACACCTCGACCTTGCATTCCAGGCGCCGGCGTCAATCCTTCGGGTCTGGCGAGACCGTGCGCAGCAGACTGCCAGCTAGTTGACGCACTTTCCAGGGGAACAGAACATTTACATTCAAATTGGTTTTTGGATTCCTATCGGAATCTGAATGAGTTTCCAAGCTCTGGACTGCGTCCTCCCAGGCCCACGACCGGACCGGATCCAGCCAGCTTAGCTGACGCTCGTTTGGGAGGATTTCTTGGCTTTCCGCACGGCTTCTCACCGCGTGAAGCGAGCGCCATGCCGGCACCGCGGCGGATGGTTGCGCTGGAAGACACACTCGCAGGACGGGGGCGCCGCATTGTTCTGAGGTGAACTTTGCCGAAGCCCACGCCAGACCGGCAGCTTCTTCATGTGTGTGGCGTTCACAATGAACCCGCCGATCGAAGATTTCGCCGGCCGCTGGTGATCAGGCGGCGCCTTCCAGACAGCGCCTGTCGAAGACGCCTTCGGCAGCATCGCAATTCGACTTGTCGAGCAGGTTCGCCCTGACCATCAGGTCGATCGTCGTCTTGAGCGCCTTGTCTGGCACGGCCAGGCCCTGCGGCATTAGACACGGATATCCGGAGTTCGCCGTCTCGGGTGGTGGCTTCGACCTTAATGGGCATGCCCGCGGCACAAAGTTACAGGTTCGAATCCTGTCGGGTGCAGCATTGCCGCAGTTCGCTTGCCGACAACTATTCCTGCTGGAATTGACAGGGCCAATCTTCAGGCCTCGTCAAGCCAGAAGGCAACTCGGTCCGGGCGTCTCCGCAAGCCATGTTGAGCTGCCACTGGGACAGACCCGCCGAATTGGAAAGGTCGACGCCCTCGATACGGGTCAGAAAGAAAAAGGCGCGGTCAAAGTCTATCGGCGCGGTGAACGTCGCTCCTCGGAAGTCCGCCCGTGCGAGATTGGCAAACGAGAAGCGGCTGCCGCTGATATCGGCGTCATGGAACTGCGCACGCCCCAATTCTGCCTTTGTGAAATCAACATTGGTCAGATTGGCGTCCTGGAAATTCGAGCGCTGCATTTCCGCGCTCGCAAACACAGCGCCCTGCGCGTCCATACGGCTGAAGTCGGTCCTGTAGGCCTCGATCCTGTCGAACCGGGCGCCTTTGGCGGTCGAGTCGGCCAGGGAAGCACGCACAAGCGTTGCCTTCTCAAGATTTGCCCCAAGGAGATTGCTGTTCCTGAGGTCGGTCGAAGTGAAATCAACACCGAACAGGTTCGCCCCGCTCAGGTCCTGTCCTTCTAGGATGAGAAGCTTCTTGTCACACTCGTGCCAATTGACGCCAGGCGTCGCGGCTGCGCGGCAATTGTGAGCAGCAGTGGCGTTTTGCCAAGCAAACACAGTGCAAACCGCTAGAACCAAGCCGGATGGGCCGTAAGCTCTGGTTCGCCTCAAAGTCATTGTTGCTGGACCTCTGCTACTCGCCGACACTCAACCTTACCACATCTGCTGACACTCGAGCCACCGTGACCACCGCCGTCACAATTAGCGCATTTCTCATATTCAAGCTTTGATGTTGATCAACCGATCAACCCGCCCGTAGGGCGCGATTTGCGAGCGCCTCCCCATATCATCGGCGGTCCAGCAGAGATTCATTTGTCACCGGCCAGGCGCATCATTCCGTTTGAAATTGATCAATAATTTCAACGTGGCGCCCTGGTTTTCCACGCGCCAGGTGATTTCAGAGGCGAGGAAGAGCCGCACGCGTTTATCGCGCATCCGGTCGGTGCATTCGACTCGTCGATGGATGTGCTCCAGACGGGCCTCATCGACAAACATGGCATCACCTATAACGGCTTCGCTGGCCACATGGAAGGCAGCCGGGACTTCTCCGAACGGGCAGCGCTCGAGGCGCTACGGCTCAAGCAGGCCTAGGGCGAACGCACCGACGCCAAGTTTAGGATCCCCACCCAGGTCGGCTTCGACCCCGAGAGGTTCATCGTCTGGGCTTTCAGCCATCGAGCGATTGCACGTCTTTCCGTTCGGCGGCATCAAGAACACCGCGAAGTGGCTGGAGGAGCGGGGCGATAGCGGCCGGCCGCAATCGCCTACCGATCGCCGAACGCATAGGCCACGGCCAGGCGAGTGGTGACCCCGCCGATCAGACGGCGCCTTCCAGATAGCGCCTGTCGAAGACGCCTTCGGCAGCATCGCCCATCGACTTGTCGAGCAGGTTCGCCCTGACCATCAGGTCGATCGTCGTCTTGAGCGCCTTGTCTGGCACGGCCAGGCCCTGCGGCCACATGCCCATGCCACGCATATATTCCAGGCCCCGTCGCGCCAGGGATTCGCTGTCGGGTGTGGTAATGCGCTGGAAGATCGGCAGGGTGATGCCATGGTTGGCCGCTTCATTCGTGACCGAATGCGCCTCGATCAGCGCCTTGAGGAAGCGGGTCACGAGATCGCGGTTCGCTGCGAGCCAGGATGCCTTGCCGATGACAGCGGTGAAGACGATCTCGGGGATTGCGGCGCTGACTTCCCCGAGCAGATTGTAGCCCTTGTCCTGCGCGAGGAAATTCCATGGTGCGGGCTGCGGAGCGCAGTCGATTTCGCCTGCCTGCAGCGCCTCCCACCGCTTGGTGTGAATGCCGGCCAGGGCAAACTCATAGTCGCCGGGGCAGTGCAGCCCTGCCGCGGCCAGCATGATCTGCGTGTAGATCGCGGTGCCCTCCGTCAGCGAGGACGTGCCGACTTTCTTGCCCCTCAGTTCGGCAAGCGAGCCGATGCCCGGGCGCGCCACGATCGACATCGGCAAGCGCACGGCGTTGGCTGCCACGATACGCAGCTCTCCTCCCCTGACGAAGTCGGCAACGGCGCCTTCCGGCGGCGTAATCGCCAGATCCGCTTCGCCGTCGAGAACGGCCGCGGTCGCCTTTTCGACGCTGCCCATGCGCTTGTAGTCGATACGGATGCCGTGCTTTTCGAAAAGGCCCTGTTCGTCGGCGACGAAGACAGGAAGCCAGTTGAACCCCTGCGCGCCGCCCGCGAGCCGAAGATCGGCGAGGCCGGCAGGTTCCCGGTCAGTCATGGCGATATCCTCCGTTGAAACTTCCGGCGCAGGCGCCGGCCTGTGTCTGGCGAGATGCGGTTCGGTTCTACGGCCGTGATGCCGTGGACATTGACAGACGCATAATAATTTGAGATACCATTTAGTATCTAAAAAACATACGGTATGTCAATATGTCGAACGACGGACTTGGCTGATGCTACATCGAGCCGAAGGAGGAAACATGCGCCCCACCAAGAATGTCGCCGATATCAGCAGCCGACAGTTCGACGCGCTGCGGAACAGCTGACATGAGCGGCCTGGCGCGATCACCACAGGAAGCGATGATCCTCGGCATGGTTACGGCTGGTTTGCTGGCGCTTGTGGCAGCTGGGCTGCTGCGCTGGCTTCGCGTCGGGAAGCTCTGGACGGACCTCCTGGTGCCCGCTTCCTTCCTCGTCGCTTACTGGCTGGCCTACAACAAGGTGCCGTCTTTCCCGCCAGTAGGTGCGGTCAACAAGGTCTTTTTCGTCTCCGTGATTGGAACGGCGCTTGGTGTCCTGGCCGAGGCCGCAGGCCGTGGCATGCTGGGTCGCGCACTTGTCCTTGCCCAGCCGATCGCGTCCGCCGCGTATATAGGAGCGGCTCGGCTGCCCGATGCGCTCCCGGAAGTGGCGGTGGCCGCGTTATGGGGCCTGCTGGTAATGCATGGCCTTTCCGGTGGAACAGACCGGGCCGCGGACGAATCCGGCACAAGGCGCGCCGTCTCGCTCGGCATCGCATGCGTCGGTTTCGCGCCGATCGCGCTATTGGGGGCATCATCCTCGAGCTTTCAGCTCAGCCTGCTTTTCGCAGCCGCCCTAGCGGCCATTGTCGCCACCAATATCTCAAATCCGGATTTCGGATTCCGCTCCGCATCCCTCTTGGGAGGAGCAGGTGGCATGATAGCGGTCGCGCAGACCGTCACGCTGATCACGCGCAAGACCGACATGCCAGCGCTGGCCGTGCTGTCATCGGTCTTTGTCGTGCCGTTTGTCGTCGATCCGGTTTTGCGCCGGATCCGCGCCACGAACAAAGCCGTCCGCCTCGCCGCATTTGTCGGGATTTGCCTGCTGCCAGTCGGCGCATCCCTGGCGATTGTGATCGCGCGGTATGGCTCAAGCTTCCCGGTATGACCCGGAAGAGAACTGTCGGAAACCAGTTTAGGGAGGAAGTTACACCTATGTCGAAACTACTGCGGACCACCTTGCTTGCCGCCACGATCGCCTGGTTGCCGCTAGCCGCCGAAACAGCCGCGGCCGGGACTTTCGAAATCGATCCCCTGCATTCGGGCATCGCTTTCTTCATCGACCATCTCGGTTTCTCGCAGGTGATCGGAACTGCGAAGGAGTTCTCGGGCACGTTCGCGTTCGACGCCGCCCACCCGGCTGACAGCAGCCTCGACGTTGCGGTGAAAGTTGCCGGCATCTCGACCAACAACAGCCAGCGCGATAGCGACATCCAGGGCGCCGACTGGTTCAATGCAACCGAGTTCCCGCAGATCACCTTTGTCGGGCGGGAATTCAAGGCGGTCGATGCCAAATCCGGAACGATCACGGGCGATCTCACGATCGCAGGGGTGACAAAGCCGGCCACGCTGGACGTCACCTTCAACAAGGAAGGCGAGAACCCGTGGGACAAGAGCCACGTCGTCGGCTTCAGTGCGCGAACTTCGATCAAACGCAGCGACTTCGGCATGAAGGCCGCGCTCGGAATGATCGGCGACGACGTGAGCCTCGTGATTCAGGTTGAAGGGCGTGCCCGTTCATGACTCACGGTGACCATCCGGCAGGCTGTCGCCTGCCGGATGGCTCGATGGAAGCGGATCCCATCGGCAGCGTTCGTTCAGGCAGGTTCGGCCACCATCACCCACGGATTGCGCCAAGTGAAACTTGCCGCGGCCTACTCTGCGGCCACGGGATCCGGACGCCTGAAGGCATCGGCCGTCCCACCTTGCGCGAAAAGGTGGCTTGCATGAGCAATGACGTTCTCGGTCGTCTCGCGGATATGCCGGTCGACCAGATCCTGCGCCGTGCCCGTGTCGCGGGCGATGACCCTATCCATGATCATCTTGTGCTCGACGTCCTTTGCGCGCCATTGCGGGCGAAACTGCGAGGACATCCTGCGGTAGCGGTGGGCGCGCTCGAAGAGCTTCTGCCGGATTTCGAGTAGATTCGGCGAGCCGCATGCCGCGACCAGCGACAGGTGGAACGCACTGTGCAACGTGGCCCATTCGTCGGAGAGATAGTAGCTCGCACCAAGCCGGCTTTGCAGGCGATCCATCCGATGGAACGCAGCCATGATGTCCGCCTCCCAGCGATCGTCGCCACGATCGATTGCCAGCTTGATGCACTGCCGTTCGACGAGCACACGGACATCCGTCAGATCGTTGAGATCAAACAGCGAGACTGGAGCGACCAGGAACCCGCGCTGCCCCTCCGCCACGACCAGGCCTTCGGCCACCAGCCGCGACAGGGCCTCGCGCAGAGTGGAGAAGCTGACTTCATACAACTCCCTCAGCGTCTCGAAGCGCAGCTTGGTTCCCGGTTTCAAGGCACAGCTGATGATGTCGCTCCGCATGCGCGCCAACACATCCCCGGCGCGTGTCTCTCCGGCGGGCTTGAGGGTGTTACCCATGCATACGACTCCGTATTGAATTATCGCGGAGATTACTGCGGATTTTCGAAATAATCAAACTTGTCGCGTCGAAGCGGCGGGATACTGGCCAGGGCGGGCGTGTTGGGTCTCAGCCGTCAAGCAACAGCCTCTCAGCATGCCAGCGCAGATGGTCGTCCATGAAGCTCGAAATGAAGAAATACGAATGGTCGTATCCATCCTGCATGCGCAGTTTCAGCGGAATGCCGGCCTTGGCGCAGGCCGCCTCCAGGAGCCAGGGCCTTAGGCCGTCATTCAGGAACCCGTCGGACGTCCCCTGGTCGGCGAGAAATTCCTGAAAGCGATGCCCATCCTCAATGAGCGATGTGGTGTCGTAGATCCGCCACGCGGCTTCATCCATGCCGAGGTATTTTTCGAGGGCCGGCCTCGACCAGCCGGCTGTGCTTGGCTGCACGATCGGCGCGAAGGCCGAGCAACTCCTGAACCGCTCCGGGTTCTTCAAGGCAATCGTCAATGCACCATGCCCGCCCATCGAATGGCCCGTGATGGCCTGGCGCGACATGTCTGCCGGAAAATTCGCAGCGATCAACGCCGGCAATTCCTCGACGATGTAGGAATACATCCGGTAGTTCTCCGCATAAGGCTCCTGCGTCGCATCGAGATAAAAGCCGGCGCCGCCGCCAAACTGCCAATTGTCCTTCTCATCTGGGATGTCGGCGCCGCGCGGACTGGTGTCCGGACAGACGACGATCAGCCCCAGTTCGGCGGCCATGCGCCTGTATTCGCCCTTGTCCATGACATTTTGATGGGTGCAGGTCAGTCCCGACAAATACCACACCACCGGGCAAGGCGTTTCCCGGGCCTGTGGAGGCACGAAAACGGCAAACGACATGTCGCAGGAGCAACTCGTCGACAGGTGCGAATAGACGCCCTGCACCCCGCCATGGGATTTTGCCTGGGAGATCGTCTTCATGGGTTCCGGCATGTAGTCTCCACCAATTTTAAGCGCCAATGATAGCCATCTATGGCATCCGCCGCGGCCGCGGCAACCCTGGTGGATCAGGGTTGCCCGATATTGGGCGGCACCAGCAGATGATTGGCGTGCGGCAGTGCGCTAATGCGCTGCCGCCGCGGCGGCGTCGCCGAGGTAGGCACTCATGACCTTCGGATCTTTGAGCAGGTTTGGCGCCGTGTCCTCTCCAACGATCCTTCCCGTCTCGATTAGATAGCCGCGATCGGCGGTCTTGAGGCTCAGCCGCGCGTTCTGCTCGACGAGCAGGATGCCGAAACCTTCGGCGGCGATGGTGGCCAGTGACTTGAACAACTCCTTGGACAGCAGTGGCGACAGGCCGAGGGAGGGCTCGTCCAGCATCAGGATGTCCGGCTTCGACATCAGCGCCCTGCCGATCGCGACCATCTGCTGCTCCCCTCCCGACATCGTCTGCGCCAATTGGCGACGGCGTTCGGCGAGCCGGGGGAACAGCCCGTAGACAAAATCAAGCATCTTGCCCGCGTCAGCCTTCGCGCGCCTGGCATGGCTTCCAAGCCGCAGGTTCTCCGCCACGGTGAGTTCGCCAAAGATGCCTCGGCCTTCCGGGACGAGCGCGATCCCCTCCTCCACCATCAGATGGGCGTCGAGTTTCGTGACATCCTTGCCGTTCATGACGACCTTCGTGCCGGCCTCCGTCCCGACGAGCCCGGCGACAGCGCCGAGGAAGCTGGACTTTCCCGCGCCGTTGGCACCCAGGATGACGCAGATCTCGCCTTTGGAAACGCGTGCGGAAACGCCTTCGAGCGCAACATGGCGTCCGTAGCGGACGCCGAGATTGGACACCTCAAGCATCGTCGTCGTCCCCCAGATAGGCGCGGACAACCTCCGGGTCGGCCAGGACGCTGGCCGAGATGCCGTCGGCGATCTTCGTACCGGAATTCATGACGACGCAGCGTTGGCAAAGCGAGCGGATGGCGTCCATCACATGCTCGACCATGATGATCGTCCGGCCCTGCGCACTGATCTCGCGGATGAGCGCCATGCCGATCCTGAGTTCGCTGGGGTTGAGGCCGGCGAGCCACTCATCGAGCAGCAGGACATGAGGGTTGCTCGCAAGGGCACGGGCGAGCTCTATTCTCTTCTGGTCGATATAGGTCATTGCCGCCACGGGAATCTCCTCGCGGCCCTTCAGCCCGACCCGTGCCAGCAGTTCGCGGGCAAGCGTCAGTGCCTCGCCGCCCCAGAGCCTGTTGTGCCCGAAGACGGCGCCGGCGACGACGTTCTCCACCGCGCTCATGGACGGCAGGACGCGTACCAGCTGGAAGGTCCGGGCAACCCCGATCCGGGCGATCTTGTGGGCTGCCAGTCCGGCGATGGGCTGTCCGGACAGGAGAATATTGCCCGATGTCGGCGACAGCGCCCCCGATATGAGGTTGAGCATCGTGGTCTTGCCTGAACCGTTCGGGCCGATCAGTCCCAACAGCTCGCCCTCGGCGACCTCGAAACTCACATCGTTGACGGCGACGAGGCCGCCGAAGGCCTTGCGCACCCTGTCGATGGCCAGCAAAGGAACGCTCATCTCCCCTCCTCCACGGTCGTTGCCAGCAAGCTCTGGTCGGTTGGGCGGCGACGACGGAATAGGCTTTCCAGCTGGCCCGTGACACCGTCGGGAAGCACATAGACGATCGCCAGGAAAGCGATGCCGACGATCACCGCGGTCTGGTTAGGGAAGTGGCCCGAGATGAAGTCCATCACCAGGGTGAAAGGGACGACGCCGACCAGGGGACCCCACAGGCGGCGTGTCCCGCCGAGCAGAGCCATGATGACCACGAGGAAGGACGTCATCGGATTGAAGGCCGCGTCCGGCGTGATGTAGGAATAACGAGGCGCCATGATTGCGCCGGCCACGGCAATGAAGGCCCCCGAGACCGCGAACAAGATGATCCTGGCGCGAGCGGTGTCGACGCCGACATGACGCGCCACGGCCTCGTCATTGCCGATGATGCGCAACGCCAGGCCCAGCCGGGACCTGTTGATGAGCCACCCGGTCCCGAACACGATCACCGTCAGCGCAAGCAGCATCCAGTAGAGATGCGCCTCGGTGAGATCGGTGAAGACGTATAACCCAATCGTGCCGCCGAAATTGGTTTGTACCCAGGTCACGATCTGGCCCATGAGTTCGGCAAGGCCGAGCGTGAAGATCACGAAATAGACGCCTGAGAGCCTGAGGGTCGCCAATCCGACCAATATGGCCAGCAAGGCGCCGGCGGCGACCGCGATGAGGATGAGCGCCGGGAAAGGCAGGACGTCGATGAAGATCGCGACCGAATAGGTTCCGACGCCGAAGAAGGCGGCGCTCGCCAACGAGACCAGGTGCGTGGGCCCGGAAAAGAGCGCCCAGGCCGTGCATATCGCCGCATAGAGCATGATGTTCACGCTGACCGACAGCCAGAACCCCTCGGTGACCAAGGGAAGAAAGGCCAGCACAGCCGCGCCGCCAAGGCCGGCACCAACAGCCAGAAGTTCATTGCGCGGAATGTTCATCACGCCGGCCGCTTTCCGAAGATGCCCTGCGGCCGGAACAGCAGAACGAGGATGAAAAGGGCGTAGTTGGCCGCCAGCGTCAGCCCCGGGTCCAGTAGGCTGGCGACGAGCGTCTCGGTCAGGCCAAGCACGAGTGCGGCGAGAACCGCGCCACGAATGTCGCCGACACCGCCCATGATCACGATGATCAGCGCCTTCATGGTGAACAGCACGCCCATCGACGTGTTGAACGTGTAGAAGGTCGACAGCAGCGTGCCGGCGCAGGCGGTGATCGAGCCTCCCAGGGCAAAAGCGAAGGCCGCCGTCCGGCGCACATCTATCGCCACGAGCCTTGCGGCGCGCGGATCGACGGCGACGGCGCGAACGGCCGTGCCGCGGTCGGTGTGGTAGAGGAAGACGTAGAGAGCGGCGGCGATGACGACCGCGGCGACAAAGGCCACGACGCGGTTGAGGCCGAACGAGTCGCCCATGATCGAGAAGGGCTGGGCGAGGAACTCATAGTTGAAATAGGACCCGCCGAAGGCCTGCAGCATCAGCCCCTGGAACAGGAACAGCAGTCCGAAAGTCGCCAGGATCGAATCGACCTCGAGCATGCCTCGGTTCTTGGCCCGCTTCACCAGAGGCTGCATCAGCCAGGCATAGATCAGCCAGTTGACGACGAAAGCGCCGGGGCCGATCACCAGCAGGCCAAGAAGCGGATTGATGGCGTAGCCCGTATACAGCCAGAAGGTGACGAAGCACGCGGCGACGAGCGTCTCGCCATTGGCGAGGTTCATTATGCGCGCCACGCCGTACTGCAGCGTGAGCCCGAGGGCGATGAGCGTATAGGTGCCCCCAAGGAGCAGGCCTGTCAGCAGGATGAGCATTGCTGTTCTCGCGGTGAGGGCCTGGCGGCACGCGGACGCCGAGGCCCCTGGGAGGATCGGATCAGTTGCTGGGCCAGACGGGCTTGATCACTGGCTGCTGCACGCCCTGGAGGTTCCCGGTCGCCCTGACGCCACGAACGACGCCATCGCTCCACTGGCCCACCGTCCAGTTGTTGTTGTTGATGTTATTGTCGAAGTGGACTTCGCCGATGACGGTCTTGAAGGTGCCCGACTGGATTTCCTTGTTGAGCGCTTCCTTATCCAGGCTGCCGACGTGCTCGACGGCCTGCTGCAGGATCTCCAGGCTGGCATAGGCCACCGGGCTCGCCCACCAATCGGCTTCCTGGCCCGACACCTCGAGGTGCTCCTTGCGATAGGCCTGGAACACGGGATCGCTGGCATTGACACCGCCCATGATCAAGACCCCGTTGGCAGCGGCGCCGAAGCGCTTTCCGTAGGCGTCGAGATTGCCGCCGACGCTGACGAAGAACGCCTTGACGTCGAACTTCTGCAACTGCGCCTGCTCGGTGAGTGCGAAGCTGTCCGGCGGGTAGGAGTAGGCGACGAAGGCATCGGGGTTCGCCGCCTTGGCGCCTGCTATCACGGGAGCGACGTCCTGGTTGCCGAGCGGGTAGGAGCTTTCGTAGACGGTATCGAAACCGGCCTGCTTGAGCGCCGGCTTGCCGGTCTTGATCATCTCGAGGCCGAAGGCATCGGAGACGTTGACCACCGCGACCCGATTGCCGATCTTGCCGGCGTCGCGCAGATCCTTGAGCGTGCCGACGATACCGTCGGCGATGCCCTGTGCCGGACCGAGCAGCCAGAACGTGTTCGGCCAACGCTTGACGAATTGGTCGAGATCGTTGGCATTGGCGGTGGAGACGATCTGCGGGTAGCCATATTTCGCGATCAGCGGGGCGGTCGCGAGATTGAGGCCTGTCGAATATGGCGGGATGATCAGGTCGACCTGGTCTTGAGTGGCAAGACGCTGAATGTTCTTGACCGCCTCTTCCGGCGACGACTTGTCGTCATACTCGACGATCTCGATCGGCCGCATCTGATCGCCGACCTTGAGGCCGCCGGCCTTGTTCACTTTCTCGACCCACAGCTTGATGTTGGGCCAAAGCACACCTGACGCGCCGCCCGCAAGCGGCCCGGTCTTGGATGCGCTGACGCCGATCCTGACCGGGTCCTGCGCCGTGGCGGCACCGATTGTGCCGACCGCCAAGGCCGCCGAAAGCATGAGTACATTGAAACTGCGTCGCAACATCGATTCCTCCCAGTTCTGGTTGCAGTGGGCGCTCCCTCGCCTCGCGGCTCGCGAGAACGAGTTGATCGCCCGATCCTCTAGCGAATTGCTTAGGCCATTTTCCTCCGATGATCCATATAATTTCGTAATATCTAATATTTTCGTTATTTTGCGATCGACGATAACCCTTGCCCGACTCGAGGTGGCTTGGCCGGAGCACGAGGCTGCGCCCGTCCAAAACCGCTTCCGCCTCACCCCTTATAAGATACCAAATAGTATTCAGATACCAATAAGAATGTCAACGCTAAAAATCTGCCGGTGCGTCCCTACTCCCTCCGGGTCGGCCTCATTTCGAGCTCGCCAGGGCCTCGAGCGCCAGCGCCGGATCCGCTACCTGAGCAGGGTCGAGGCTGGCCGACACGGCAAGGAGGCGCCTTCCGATCAGATAGTCGCGCGGCGCATTCAGCCCATCGACGGCGACGAACTGCCCCTCGCGGTAGTACCAGTGCGACCGTCCTGGGCCCGCCCCCTGCCTGACAACCACGGTATCGCCCGTTCTGGACAGGCCGGCGATCTGCAGCTTGAGATCGAACTGATCCGACCAGAACCACGGCTTCGGCTTGTAGGGCTGGCGCGCGCCCATAATGTTGCGGGCGACCAGGTCGGCGCTGTCGATGGCGTTGCCGACGCTCTCCATCCGCAGCGCTCCTCCCGGCAAGGAGTAGTTGGCGCAGTCGCCGGCAGCCCAGATGAACGGATCGCCCGTGCGCCCGTACGCGTCGGCAGTGATACCGTTGTCGATAGCGAAACCCGCCTCTGCAGCCAGCGTCGTTTGCGGCATGCCGCCGATTCCCGCCACGACGACGTCGGCGGCGATGATCGTGCCGTCGCCGAGCCTGGCGCCAATAACGCGATCAGCGCCGAGCAACTCGCTCACCTCCCTGCCGAGATGGAACGTCACGCCCCTGGACCGGTGAAGGTCTTCCACAGCCCTCGCCGTTTCCGCCGAAGCCACCCGTGCGAGCGGCCGATCGGTGGCTTCCACGACATCCACTGTCATGCCGAGCCCACGCGCGACGGCGGCGATCTCGAGGCCGATATACCCACCGCCGATGACAAGCAGCTTGCCACGCGTTTCGAGCGCAGGCCGCAATGCATCGATGTCGGCGAGCGTGCGGATCGTGAAGATGCCCGCAAGGCCGCGCGAAATCGCCTGCGGAAGCTTTCGGGCGGTCGCACCGGTTGCGAGCACGAGACGGTCGTAGGCAAGCATGCCGCCATCGGCGAGGCATACGCGCCGCCGGCCCCGGTCGATGGATGCGACGCGCGTTCCCAGTCGCAACGCGATCCGGTTCTTTGCGTACCAGTCCTCCGCTTTCAGCTTCAACCGGTCCCGCTCGAGTTCGCCAAGAAGATAGGCCTTCGACAGCGGAGGACGCTGGTAGGGAGCATCGGCCTCGTCCCCGATCAGGGTGAGCGACCCCACAAAACCGTTCGCCCGCAGCTTCTCGGCCGTCGACAGGCCGGCCTGTCCGGCGCCGACGATCACGATGCTGCTTTCGTTGCCGGGTATGGCGGTGGCGGGATGGTCGACGTCGTGGAGCATGGCCAGCCGCAACCGCTAGGCGGCCGGAATGCGGACGGAAACGTTATCCAGCGCGTCGCTGACCCTGATCTGGCAGCTCAGCCGGCTTCCGGATTCGCGCGGCGCTTCGGCGAAGTCCAGCATGTCGTTTTCATGCTCGCTGATCGGCCCGAGCGCCAACATGATTTCCTCGGGAAGCACGACATGGCATGTGGCGCAGGCCGCCGAGCCGTTGCATTCGGCGATGATGCCCGGCACGCTGTTTTCAAGTGCGGTTTCCATCAAGGTGCGGCCGTTCTGGGCCTCAACGGCGAGTTCCGCGCCGTCCACGAGGAGGAACCTGATTATCGGCATCACAGTCTCCTCAAGCGTCCCAGACAACGGGCATGTGCGTAGGGCCACGAAACACCCAGCCGCGGATGCGGACGAGTTCCGGATCCTTGAGCCTGAGATTGCGCAGCCGCTCGAACACCGTCGGCACGGCGATCTGGCTTACCAGCGCGCGCGACACCCATGTCCCGGCGCAGAAATGCGATCCGGCGCCGAACGCAAGGTGGGATTTCTTCTCCCTGAACACATCGAATTTCTCCGGATCGCTGAAACGGCGGTCGTCGTGGTTGGCGGCGCCGACGCACAGACCGACCTGCTCGCCCTTGCGGACCAACGTCCCCGAGATCTCCGTGTCGCGGGTCAAGCGGCGCGGATACATGCCGATCGGCGAAATCCAGCGCACCGCTTCTTCGAACGCCTGCCCCCAAAGCGAAGGCTCGGCGCGAATGCGCGCGAGCTGGTCCGGGTTCTGCAGCAGGCCAAGGATCAGCGTAAGGATCGAGTCGCGGGTCTCGTTCAGCCCGCCCCCGATCGCGACCTTGATGTTGGCGTAGATCTGCTCGACGGTCTGCGGAGGATCGGCCTGGAGCATCGAAGACAGCATCGAAGGATTTGGATTGTCCCGATGATGGGGAAGCATCCTGTCGACGGCGCTCTCGACGCCGCTGGCTGCTTCCCTCGCCTTGCGAGCGATCTCCGGGTTGTGCGAGTAGTTGCCGGAACCGTCGATCAGCGACTGCGACCACAGTGCCATCGTGCGCCAGTCGACGCCGTCGAAACCCAATATGTCGGCCAGTGCGCGTGCCGCGATCGGCGCGGCGAGTTCCTCGAAAAGTTCGGCCTCGCCCCGGTGCTCGATCTGCGAAATAACGTCGTCGCAAATCGCCCGCATGGGGTCGGCCCAGCACCGCTTGACGACGCCAGGCCGCAGGCTCGGATCCATCGCCGCCCTTTCGCGGGCATGATCGTCGCCGTCCTTGCGCATCAGGTTCGGCCCGATCACAGTGTTCAGCAGCGACTGCGGATTGATGGAGGAAAACGTCTCGGGGTCGCGTTCGATGGCCATGATGTCGTCGAAGCGCGTGACCATCATGATGTTGGCCGCCTCGACCTTGACGACCGGCCCGAGGTCGCGGACGCGCTTGAAGGCCGGATACGGATTGGCAAGCAGGTCTTCGAACGCAACGTCGTCGACCACTTTCACCGCTTCGCTCATGATTTCCTCCTGTCGGGGAACGGCGTACGAAATCCACGTGTATTCAGCAATGCGATGAGTTAGATAGATGTCATCGAAAATTTGCATGTGGGAGGATAGCAATGCTGCCCGACGAGCTTGCCAGTGTGGACTTCGCGGCCTTGCAGACGCTTGTTGCTGTCCAGGACCGCGCCTCGTTTTCGGACGCCTCCCAGCTTCTCGGCGTCAACCAGTCCACCATAAGCTACGCCATCAAGAGGCTGCGAAAGGCCTTCAACGATCCGCTGTTTGTCCGCCAGGGCAATTCGATCGTGGCAACCGACAAGGGCGAACGGCTGGCCCAGCAGGCACGCGGCATCCTTGAGCAGATGGCGGCGCTTTCTTCGCCGTCGGGTTTTGATCCAGCCACGGCCAAGGGAAGCGTGACGGTGTCCTGCAACCATCATGAGCGGATGTTTCTCATTCCGGACTTTCTGCGGCGCGCGCAGAAGGAGGCGCCGCAGGCGACGATCCACATTTTCGAGTCCGCCGTCGACGGCAAGCAGCAGTTGAAGGAGAACACCTGCGATATCGTGCTTGGCCCGGTCTCGATCCTCGGGGACATCTACTACCGTAGGAAGATGTTTTCGGATCACTATGCGTGCGTCATGGACCCGGCGCACGAACTCACGCGCGGAGCACTGACGCTTGAGCGCTATTGCGCCTCGCGGCATGTCGCGGTCACCCATAACGGGCGCTGGGAGGCTCTCTATTTCGCGGCGCTGCGCGCCAGGGGCATCGAGTTGGAGCCGGCAGTCACCGTCTCCAGCCATGACATACTGGAACGCCTGATACCGGCCTCCGAATTGGTGGCGACGATTCCGTATCGACTGGCGCGTCGCCTTTCGGACAGGCTCACTTTGCGCCCGTTCCCGATGGACGTCTTCATCCAGGTCGACATGTACTGGACCGAGCGCACGCACCACTCCGGCCTGCACCGCTGGGCCCGCCAGATCCTGGCCGAGGTCGCCGAGAAGAATCTCGGCGACGGGGACCCGCACACAGCAAGACGAGATGACCGCCTGACGGGCGGACAGTAAGCCTGGGCAGACGAATCCGGTGCCGCGCAAGCGGAGCGCACTTTGCCAGCCAGACCACGCTGGATGGACGATCGGCCCGGGAGCGACAACGCCTAGACCGTGGTCGCTCCGAGCATCACGACCGAGATCGTCACCGGCTCGGCGAAGGGATTGCGCCAGGCATGGCGCGCGCCCTGCTGCACCACCGTATCGCCCTGTGCCAGCTCGACGGTCTTGCCGTCGTCAAGCTCGAGGACAAGCCGGCCCTTGACGACGGTGACATAGTCGACC
Organism: Mesorhizobium sp. WSM4848; assembly: GCF_055811375.1. Classification (NCBI taxonomy): domain Bacteria; kingdom Pseudomonadati; phylum Pseudomonadota; class Alphaproteobacteria; order Hyphomicrobiales; family Phyllobacteriaceae; genus Mesorhizobium; species Mesorhizobium sp. WSM4848. The sequence goes on along the minus strand of NZ_JBVVPX010000029.1, from coordinate 82,348 downwards.
GTCGGCGTCTGGTGCATGCCGGGATTGTCCATCTCGAAGCGCTCGGCGATGCCGGGCGCGGCCTTCAGGTGCTCCGGACCCGCCAGTTCGGGCTTCCAGTCGGGCGACATCATCACGCTGTCCGGCGGAAAGGTGATCATCCAGAACACCGAACCACCGACCGAAGCGAGCATCGTGCTCTCGCTCGCCATCGGGTCGGCACCGTCCCGTTTGGCCAGATCCGGCGTCCCGTCGATCTTCCACTGCGGGGACGAAATCAAACCGGGCGTGTGCTGCAGCGCCACCTCGCGCGGCGAGGAGCCGTCGCTGATGAATACCGATTTTCCTGCTGCGTTCTTTCCGGTGACAACGCGGCGAATGTTCATGTCTTGATCCTCCCAGATAATATGAATACCATCGGGTATCAGCATACCCATACGTATGCAATTACGGATGGATCACAAAATTTGAGAACCCGCCATGGCGCAGGGCGATACCCGAAATGGCCTCATTGACCTGGCTCATGGGCGTCGCCTGGGTTTCCAAGAGGTCGAAGCTGACCTTGCCGATCCCGACGAGGTCAGCCATTTCCTGGCCTTCGGATGTCGTCAGCCATGCCGAACCGATAAGACGCTGGTTGCGGTCCATCATCATGTGTACGTCGATGGGAACCGCGCCCATCACGGCGCCGATGTCGACGGCGATACCGCCGCGGCGCAGCGCCCTGAGGCCCGCCAGGAAAGGCTCTTGCGGCGTGCCGGGGCCGTTGCAGTCGATGAAGGCGTCGACCCCCTCGCCATGCTCCGTCCTGGAACGCGCCCATTCGTCGGGCGATCCGTCGTCCAGCGAATGTGTCTCGATGATGCCGGGCGCCAGCGCTTCGATCTCCTTCAGCAGCTTCCTGTCGCGACCGGTGCCGAGAATCTTCTTGACCCCGAACGACGGGCCGAACACTGCGATCGATATGCCGAGCGTGCCGGAGATGCCATTGACAAGGATGGTGTCACCGGGACCGACCTGCGCTTTCTTCAGAGCGGAATAGCCGGTGCCCATGTAGCCGAGCCGCGCCGCCTGATCGAAGGTCATGTTGTCGGGCAGAGCCACGATCGCCGACGCCGGCGCGGCCATGTACTCGGAAATACCGCCGACCGGGTAGTCCTCGAATGTCTGGAGCGCTTCATGGCTAAAGCCGAAATAGCCCTGGAAGGCGTAATGGCGGCAGGAGATCGTGTCGCCGCGCCGGCAATGACGGCAAGAGCCGCAGGAGCGCCCCGGATTGACGTAGACCCGATCGCCGGGCTTCAGACTGTGGACCTGGCTGCCGACCGCCGCGATCTCGCCGGTCGGGTCGAGGCCGAAAATCGCTGGCAGCGGCGGCTGCGGCATGTGGGGAAACCAGGTCGGCCACATCGCCAGGATGTTGGCGAGGTTCGGCACGATGCCGCACGATCTGACGCGAACGAGCACGTCCATCGACCCAAGCTTCGGGACCGGCACGTCCTCGATCCTCAGCTGGCCGCCGATCTCATGCATGCGCGCGGCCTTCATCGCCTGCGGAATTGCTGTCACGTCGATACTTCCCGTTCGCTCAAACCAGCGCATGCCGATTTTCTCTCGCGCATATGGCCCTCCTCCCGAGGCCAGACCGGTGATCGCATAGATTTTTCGAAATATCAATCCTTTTTCGTAACTTTGTGGTGATGGCCAAGGACTCGGCACCACGCCCAGGCAAAGGTCAGACCAATCGGCCTGAGACCGGGTCACTTGTCGCCTTCTTACGATGGCTTGCCTATTTTCGAAAATCCGGCTTACTCCAAGACGAGTGCCTGCTTTTAAGGTACGTCGTAATGGGTGAGCCTTTGAAATTCGCTTCTTTCGTTGAACGCAACGGTGCCGGCTACGGAATGGTTGACGGTGAAATCATCCTGCGGCTGGATTCTGTTCCCGGCGCGCCGCCAGATCTCAAAGCCTATCTCGATAGCCGGTTTCCTGACCTCGCGCCCGATGAACGCGATCTCGAAGCCTTGCCGCTGGCTGAGATCAGCCTGCTGCCGCCGATTCCCAACCCAGGCAAGATCTTCTGCGTCGCCACCAACTTCCGCGAGGATGACAAGCCGGCGCCGCAGTTCCCGCTGCTGTTCATGCGCCACGCGCAAGCACAGACCGGCCATGGAGGTGCGATCCGGAAGCCGGCGGTTTCCGACAAGCTGGATTTCGAGGGTGAGTTGGCGGTGATCATCGGCCGCCGCGCACACAAGATCGTGCGCGGCGAAGCGATGGCGTACGTCGCCGGCTATTCATGCTTTAACGAGGGGAGTGTGCGCGACTGGCAGAAGCACTCGAGCCAGTTCACGCCCGGAAAAAACTTCTACCACAGCGGCGCGTTTGGTCCCTGGATGGTCTGTACGCAATCCGCCGGAATTCCTTTTCCCTGGCGACGAGGTCGAGATCGAGATCCAGGGCATTGGAACGCTGCGAAACACCGTGATCTCGGATCAGTCGTCCTGACATTTCGTAATAATATCTTTTTTTCGAAATTTGTTGCCGTTGAGCTGAGTTTGATCTAAGGAGATCGCCAGGACCACGCTGCGGCCATAGGAAGGAGACTGGTGATGCACCTGGTGTTTGGGGTCGGTCACATAAAGCTGAATGTCCGTGACGTAGACGCCGTGATCCACGACTCGACGGAGATTCTCGGCCTGCGGGTCACCAAGCAGGCGGCGGGCGAGACATGGCTGAGCTCGAACGGCTGCGAAGCAGAACTCGTGCTTCTCCATTCCGAGGAGAATTCCTGCCACACGATCGGGCTCGAAGCGCTGACCGAGGAGGCTGTCGCGGAAGCCGCCTCGCGTGTCGACGGCGCCGGCTGCCGGATCCTCTCGCGCGAACCCAGCCTGGCGTGCTGCGATGCCGGCGTCACCTTCGCGACGCCGGACGGTCTGCGCTTCGAGGTACACACCCCGGCGCGCGACGACATGTACAATCCGCGCTACCCGACCAACGGCATCAAGCCGCGGCGGCTCGACCACATCAATCTCATCACGCCCGACCCGGTCGCCACGAGGCAGCAGCTCTCCGAAATCTGCGGCATGCGGCTCACCGAGCGCATGGTCAACGAGGCTCTGAGCTGGATGCATGGCGGCAACCGCCAGCACCACATTCTGGGTCTGGTGAAGGGTCCGGTCGGGCTTCACCACTACTCTTTCGAATTCAGCCACTTCAGCGACTATTGCCGGCTTGGCGACATTCTCGACGGGTTCGACCGCCAGGTCCTTTGGGGGCCGGGCCGCCATCGTCCGGGCGACAACACCTACGCCTACTACCTCGATGCCAGCGGCGCGATGGTCGAGTGCTCGGGCGCCATGCACATGGTCGCCGACGACGTCCACTTCGTACCCAACGTCATCACCAATTTGGAGCGCCCGGGAAACGTCCGCCAGATGAATGTCTGGGGTTCTCCCGCCCCCCAGGAATGGCGCGAGCACCATTTTCCATTCGCCGGGATCGACTGATCCGGAGGGCTCGGCGGCAGACCACACAGGCAAGCAAGGCGAAGCAGCTCGGGGCGCTGCTTCGGACAGGAGATAGTTCATGCAGGAAAAACTGACGTTCGAATCCGACGGCCTGAAACTGTCGGCGGTTCTGCACATTCCCGACAGCCACCGTCCCGGACAGAAGCTGCCAGCATTCATTGTCTGCCACGGCTTCGTCGGTTCCAAGGACGAGTCGCACGCCCAGATCCAGGCGGAGATGATGGAGACGTTCGGCTATGCCGCGCTGCGCTTCGACTTCCGCTGCTGCGGCGAGAGCGAGGGCGAGCGCGCTCAGGTACGCTGCTTCGATCAGGTCGCCGACGCAAAGAACGCGCTGACCTTTCTTGCCAAGCGCCCCGAGATCGACCCGAAGCGAATCGGCATCACCGGCCACAGCTTCGGCGCCGCGGTTTCGGTCTATACGGCCGGCGTCGATGAGCGGTTCGCCTGCGTCATCTCCTCATGCGGCTGGGGTCACGGCGAGCGGAAGTTCCGCGGCCAGCACCCAACGCCGGAGGCCTGGGAGCGCTTCATGGGCCTGCTCGAGAAGGGACGCGAGCATAAGCGCGCAACGGGCGAAAGCCTGTGGATCTCGCGGTTCGACGCCGTGCCGATCCCGGAAAAGTTGCGCAACAACCTGTCGCCCAAGGCGATTATGGAAATCCCGACCGAGACGGCATGGAGCATGATGAATTTCAGGGCGGAGGACGTGGTTGCCAACATCGCGCCCCGGCCAGCCCTGTTCTTCCACACCGCCGACGACATCATCACGCCGACCGAGCAGTCCATCCGCCTGTTCGAGAAGGCCGGGCAGCCGGCCGAGCTGATGCTGATCTCGGGCACCGCCCACTTTCCGCTCGCACCGGAGGACGCGCCGCGCACCAAGATGATGCTCAAGGGCTGGCTCGACAAATTCTTCCCGGCAACGCCGACAGCTTGAGGTCGATGCGGCCAGACCAGGAGACATTCGGCATGCCCGTCGCCCAGGAAAACGAACTGACGGATTTTGCGACCGCGCTGCTCAATGCTGCCGGCTATACGCCGGACGAGGCGGCACAAACTGCGCGGCTGCTGGTGTGGGCAAATATGCGCGGCGCGGATTCGCACGGTGTTCTCAGGATCCCGCGCTACATCGAGATGGTCGAGACCGCTGTCGTGCGCGCCGGTCAACAGCCGAAGCTGATCCGGGAGTTCGGGGCGACCTGCGTCTTCGACTACGCAAAGGCGCCGGGCGCCGTCGCCATGATGCACGCGGCCGGCAAAGCCGCCGATTTGGCGGAAACGTTCGGCATCGGCTGGTGCGGCGCCCGCGATATATCCCATGCTGGCGCAATCGGCTATTTCACCACCAACTTGTCCGAACGCGGTCTCATCGGCATCGCCATGACCGCATCAAGACCGCTCATGAGCTATTTTGGCGCAAAGGGCGAGGCGCTGTCGACCAATCCTCTGTCGATCGCCGTGCCGCGGCCCGATGGCGCCGATCCGATCGTGCTCGACATGTCGACCGCCGCCGTCGCGCTCGGCAAGATCATGGCGGCCAAGGATTCGGGCAACCCGATCCCCAAAGGCTGGGCCATCGACGCCAACGGCCTCGAAACGCAGGACCCCCATGCGGTGGCAGCCATCCTGCCGATGGCCGGCCCGAAGGGATCCGGCCTGTCGCTGATGATCGAGATCCTGTCGAGCGTACTGGTGGGCAATGCGGTCATCGCGCCGTTCCTGCACGGCGAAAAGAACGGCGGCTTCAATGGCCTTATGCTTGCCATCGATCCGGCGGCCTTCGGCGACAACTCGTCCTTTCTCGCCTCGGTGGAAAGCCTCGCCGGCGCGATCCATGCCCTCGATCCGGCAGCCGGCTCCGATGGCGTGAAACTACCCGGCGAACGCGGCTTTCAGACCGGGCGGGCGCGCGCCGCCAACGGCATCCCGCTGGCGAAGGGCACGGCCAGGAATCTCGCCGATGCAGCCGTTCGGCTGGGGCTCACGGTTCCGACTTTCCTGCAGTGATGGCCGCGCGGCAGGTCAACAGAGGACCGAAACCAACGAGGGTCTCAGTGATGACGCAAGATGAGGCGGACGTCATGGTGGTCGGGCTCGGCCCGGTCGGCATCACGTTGTGCAATCTTCTTGCGGCAGCAGGCGTCAGGGTGGAAGGCATAGACGCCGCTGACGACGTCTATGCACTGCCTCGCGCGATCGGCATGGACCACGAGGTGATGCGGATATTCCAGAACATCGGCGCGGCCGACGCCGTGGCCGCAGCGACGGGGCATTATCGCCCATCGGAATACAGGTCCGCCGACGGAACCCTGTTGCGCCGGTTCGAGTCCCCTGCCGAGCCCTACCCGCTTGCCTGGCCGCCATATCTGACTTTCCTTCAGCCGGATCTCGAAAGGGCTCTGCGCGCCAATGGCAAGAAGTTCCCCCACCTGACGCTGCGCACGGCAACGGAACTCGTCGGCCTTGAGAACCCCGATAGACCGATCCTGACCTTGCACGACAAGGCGAGCGGCGAGCGCACAAGGCGCGCGCCCCGCTATGTCATCGGTTGCGACGGCGCGAACAGCTTCACACGGCGCGGGCTCGGCGTCGCGCTGGAGGACCTCGACTTCGACGAACCCTGGCTCGTGGTGGACATGATACTGGAGGATCAGCACGCGCCATTGCCAGAGACCAACGTCCAGTTCTGCGATCCCGTGAGGCCGCATACGTACGTGTGTGGGCCTGACCAGCTACGCCGCTGGGAGTTCATGATCCTGCCGGATGAACATCCGGCGGAGATCAACCGCCCGGAACGTATCTGGCAATTGCTTTCGCCCTGGCTTCGGCCGGACCAGGCCAGGCTGTGGCGCTCGGCGACCTACAACTTCCACGCCCTTGTTGCGGAGCAGTGGCGCGTGGGCAGCGTCTTTCTAGCCGGCGATGCCTGCCACATGACCCCGCCTTTTCTCGCGCAGGGAATGGTGCAAGGCATCAAGGATGCAGCCAATCTTGCTTGGAAGCTGGCCCGTGCGATCGGCAGCGGATCGGAGCACCTCCTCGGCACCTACCAGGCCGAGCGCAGGCCGTTCATGCGCGAAGTCATCGACATCACCAAGCGGCTTGGACAGTTCATCTGCGAGCTGGATCCGGACAAGGCACAGGCGCGCGATGCCGAGATGGCCGCGGCCCTGCGCGCGGGCCAAGGTGTTCAGATCCGGCAGAACCTCTTTCCGCCCATCCGTCGTGGACTTGTCGCCAGCAACATCGATTGCTCGCCGAGCCCTGGCGCCGGTGAGCCATGTCCTCAACCCTGGATTATCGGGCCTTTCGGCCGGATGCGGCTCGACGATGCGTTGCCACCAGGATTCCAGCTTCTCATCGCCGGACACATGGACCCCTCGCCCACCCTCCTGGACAAGGCGCGGCAGGTGGGCATCGCCGTGCATCGCGTGGCGCAGGAGAAATCCTACCCTTCGCTGCTGGTGGAAGAGGACCGCGTTCTCGTCGACTGGCTGACCGCGAAGGGCGCGCGCGCCGCCCTGGTGCGGCCGGACCATGTGGTCTTCGGTACGGCCGCGGACGCGCGGGGGGCCGAGCAGCTCGTGTGTCAACTCCAGATGATGCTGGTGGCGGCACCCGACAAATGACGTGTGCTTGCGTCGTGCGCCTGGACGGCCTCGACTGCGAGCCGGGACTGGCCGGTGCGTATCGGAAGCGCCTTATTTGCGGGCTGGCTGCTTCATGTGGCGATAGAGGTGGGCCAAATGCATTGAGGTGAGCGTCGCCCGCACCATCTCGCCCGGTGAATCGTCCTTCATGAAGCTGGAGAGGCCGCCATAGATGAGTTCCAGAACGACGCCGCCCACATAGAGTGGTTCGATATCGGAACCGCCATAGGGAAAAAGCTTTGCGGACAGCAGCTTGCCCAGACCTTCCCACTGGTCCTTGAACAGGCGCAGATGCCGCTCTTCCAGTGTGTTGTCGCGGCGGGCGATACGCAACAGGTCGATGGCAAGCGTTCCCCAGCGCTTGTCCTTCGCTCGCTGGTTGGCCCAATCGCACATCGCATCGATGATCTTTTTCGGGTCGTCGTAGCCGTCGAGCAGGCCGGTGAGTTCGACCACGTCGCCACCGGCATGGCGCTCGAGCAGTTGAAGGAAGATGTCTTCCTTGTTCTCGAAGTTCGAATAGAAGGCGCCCTTCGAATAGCCGGCTTCTTCCGCGATACGTTCAATGGTCGCGCCGGAGTAACCATCGCGAGCCACGACATCGCTCGCCGACAGCAAAAGCTTCTCACGAGTCAGAGCCTGGCTCTGTTCGCGCGTCAGTCGCGCCATTCTCTATCCTTCCAAGCCATTCATCGGGATACCTTTGGTATCCGAATCGGCCGAAGGTTAGAAGGCCGAAACAATACAGGCAAGCGCCCAGAAAATCGGGTATTCGGGACCCATCAGCTGCCAGCGCCAACGCGGGCCATTGATGCGCACCACGGCATAGGCTGCGCCCAGCAAGACGGCCACGCCGCACGCCGCAGCCCATCGCGGATAGATGTCGAACACCATTCCAACGGCGGCAACAAACTCCAGCGCAACCGTCAGCACGATAAAGGGCTTTCCTGGCTTCAGCCCGGCGGCCTCGAACGTCTTTGTCGCCTTTTCGAAGTTCCTGATCTTTCCGATGAGATGCGGAATGAACCAGATCCCGCACAGAATGCGCAGGAGATCGATTGGCGTTAGCATGAACTCCGGCACTGATTCCTCCATGTAGAACGTCGATGGGACCGACCGCCCGGCCCGTCCTCCCGTTCTTGATTGACGTTTGGGGCGACGTTCTCTCAGCCAGCGGAGCGAAAGTGTTCGTCGCCAGCCCAACCGGCGCGGCGTTCGCCGGACATTTCCCCAAATGCTGTCGCCCGTGGAAAATGGCTCTTGCGTCACCCAATCCAGATACTGTACGGTATCCACAGTCTAGGAGGAATGTCAACGGAGGCATCTCCGCGATCCGGTAAATTGGGAGGAACAGACGATGACGATCATGATGCGGGCGGCACGGCTTCATGCCGTGAACGAGCCAATGCGTGTCGAGGAAGTGGCGAAGCCGATGGCATCCGGCACGGATGTGGTCGTCGAGGTCAAGGCCTGCGGGATGGTGCCCAATCTCGCGAACGTGCTCAACAACTGGGAGACCTGGTACCCGCATCAGCCGCTGCCGGCGAAGCCCGCGATCTTCGGCCTCGACCCTGCGGGTATCGTGCATCAGGTCGGCGAACAGGTCGTGGCGATCAAGCCGGGTGACCGCGTGTATGTGAACCCGCTGCGATCCTGCGGCGCATGTCATGCCTGCGTCAGCGGCCATCAGGCGAAGTGCGAATACTTCACCTTCAACGGCTATTTCGGCTTCAACAGGAACAGCCTGGAAATCTACAAGCGCTATCCTGAAGGCGGCTTCGCCCAGTTCATGCGCGCGCCCCAGAATGCGATCGTCAAGATCCCCGACAACATGACCTACCCACAGGCGGCCCGCATGGGTTACCTCGGCACGGCGTATTCCGCGCTCAAGAAGTTCGGCGTACCGGCCGGCAGATCGCTGATCATCAATGGCGCGACGGGCACGCTGGGTGTCGGCGCAACTCTCTTCGCGCTCGCCATGGGCGTCTCGACGATCTATGCGGTGGCACGTGGCAAACCCTTGCTCGAGCGGCTGAATCAGCTCGCCCCGAACCGGATCCAGACCTTCTCCAACGAGGACGGCAAGGTCGCCGACTGGGTCCGCTCGCAGACCGGCGGTCTCGGCGCCGACTTCATGCTCGACTGCCTCGGTGCGGTGGCCGACGTCAACGCCATGAAGGACGCGATGATGGGCGTCAAACGCGGCGGCCGCATCGTCAACATCGGCGGCACCGGCAGCGACATGCTGTTCAACACCAAATGGTGGATGGACAATTCGATGGAGCTTCTCGGCTCAGCCTGGCTGACCACGGCCGAGGGCATGGAGATCGCCGATATGGTCCGCTCCGGCGCGATCGATCTTTCGGTGCTGGAGGCGCGGACGTATCCGCTCGAGCAGATCAACGAGGCCATCAATGGCGTCGCCTCCGGTGACGGCGGCTTCACCAATTACGTGCTCGAACCGTAGGCGGGACATCCGGCGGACCTCACCGTCCGCCGCTTGCCGGAAACCGCGGAACGGCGCAGCGGATCGACGATGCGTCACCTTGTGCGTGAAGAGAACGAAATGATCATAGATTGCCACGGCCACTACACGAGCGAACCGCCCGGGCATCACGCCTTTCGCAAGACACAGGTCGAGTTCGTCGAAGGCAGGCGCGACGCCATGCCCGCCTATCCCGGCATCGCCGACGAAATGCTCAGGGCGACGATCGAGCAGAACCAATTGCGCCTGCAGCGCGAACGAGGCACGGACCTGACCATCCTGTCGCCGCGTGCTTCGGGCATGGGCCACCATATCGGCAGCGCAGAGAACAATGCCGAATGGTCGCGCATCTCCAACGATCTGATCGCCCGCATCGTCGACATGTTCCCGGCCAACTTCGCCGGCGTATGCCAGCTACCGCAATCGATGAGCGGCGACCTGAAGCCGGTGCTTGCCGAACTCGAACGCTGCGTCGTCGGACTCGGCTTCGTCGGCTGCAACCTTAACCCCGATCCGTCCGGTGGCTTCTGGTCGGCGCCGCCGATACACGATACATATTGGTATCCGCTCTTCGAAAAGATGGTCGAGCTGCAGGTGCCGGCCATGATCCACGTCTCCGGCTCGTGCAGTTCCTGCCTGCATACGACCGGCGCGCACTACATCAACGCGGACACCACGGTGTTCATGCAGCTGATCCAGGGCGACCTGTTCAGCGCGTTTCCCGGTCTCAAGCTGATCATTCCGCATGGCGGTGGTGCGGCGCCCTATCATTGGGGACGCTATCGCGGCCTGGCGATGATGTTGGACAGGCCCGGACTGGCCGAGCACCTGATGCGCAACGTCTTCTTCGACAGCTGCGTCTATCATCAGGCGGGCATCGACACGCTGTTCCGCGTCATTGGTCCGGCCAACATCCTGTTTGGGTCCGAATTGCTCGGAGCGGTCAAGGCCATCGATCCAGAAACCGGCTTCGCCTTCGACGATACGCGGCGCTACATCGACGCACTTTCGCTCGGTGAGGTCGAACGGCACGCCGTGTTCGAAGGCAATGTCCGAAAGGTCTATCCGAGGCTAGATGCGCGGCTGAAGGCGCAAGGGCGCTAGACCAGCCGATGAGCACTGTTCGGGTGCGGCGCCGGATGCCGCACCTCATCATTCCGGGAGAACACTTATGGGCAAAGTCGTCACCAAGACCGAGCGCACGCCGTTCGCGACCTGCGATGCTCTTGGCCAACTTGGCGTGGCCACGGTTCACGAGGCACAGGGGCGGACGGGCCTGCTCGCCGCGCGCCTGCGGCCCATCTATGATGGCGCCAGGATTGGCGGCAACGCGCTGACCTGTGAAGTCGCGCCAGGCGACAACTGGATGATCCACGTCGCGCTGGAACAGGCGCGGCCAGGCGACATCCTGGTCGTCACCCCGACCTCGCCTTGCGAGGACGGCTATTTCGGCGACCTGCTGGCCGAATCGGCCAAGGCCCAAGGCATCAGGGGCCTCATCATCGATGCTGGCGTGCGCGATATCTCGACCCTGCGCTCCATGGCCTTCCCGGTCTGGTCGAAGGCGATCAGCGCACAAGGGACGGTCAAGGAGACGCTCGGCAACGTCCAGGTGCCGATCGTCTGCGCCGGCGCCCACATCCGGCCGGGCGACGTCATCGTGGCCGATGATGACGGCGTATGCGTGGTGCCGCGCGAAACCGCGGGAAGGGTTCTTGAAACCGCCCGCAGGCGCGAGGCGATGGAAGAGGAAAAGCGCAGTCTTTACGCCGCCGGCAAGCTCAGTCTCGATGTCAATGACATGCGCGAGCGCTTGCGGCGCAAAGGCCTCGTCTACGAATAGGTAACCGCATAGCAGGTTCGCCGCCCGCAAGGAAAAACTAGATCCCGCGGGCACGCTCGATCACGCGTGCGCCAAGTCCATTTCAGGACACCGCCGGCCTCGCGCATTGCTGCGCAAGGCCAACGACTGCCTTAGAATGAACGGCGCTACTGCAGTTAGAATGGCATCGCAAACTGGAGCCAGGCGCTCTCCCCTTCGGCGCGTTTCCTGCTATCAAAGTCCCGCTGGCACTTCAGCACCTGGCCGTTCTCTAAATGTGAGGAAAGGCGGGTGGCGCTCTACCGCGACCACCTTTCCCCACACTCCTTTGAAGCCGTTGGGGAAGGCATTCTCGCCCAGAAGCGCGTGTTCAATTTCGATTTGATCGGCTTTGCAAGGAGCTTACATTACCAGTTCACAAGGCCTTGTAAGCAAAAGGCGTCCCGAAAGGCGCCTCTTAATAGCTTGATTCCCTTGAGAGAGCTTGGAGCGGTGAAGCGATTCGAACGCTCGACCCCAACCTTGGAAATGTCAATTTCTGCCAACACCGCCCCGTCCGAAGTGATGCAGGTTCTTCTGGACCATCGTGGCAGCTGAGCAGACGCAGCTTCCTGGCTTCTGCATATGGACCCTCTTGGGTAATTGATAATTGCGCCGTCATGTTCCAAAACAGGTCGGTGGACCCGCGAGGATAGTTTCGTGCGGGGTCGTCCACGGTCCTCAGGCGAGAATTCCAAAAGACGTTCAACAATGACCCAGCACGTACAAAATGCTCGAATTCTCATGTACAGCCACGACACGTTCGGGCTCGGCCACTTGCAGCGCTGCCGGACGATCGCGCATTCGCTGGTCGAGGATTTCCGCGGACTTCAGGTGCTTATCATTTCGGGTGCGACTATCGCTGGCGCCTTCGACTACCGCGCCCGTGTCGACTTCGTGAAGATCCCCAGCGTCATCAAGTTGCGCAACGGCGAATACACCTCGCTGGAAAAGGATATCGATCTGCATGAGACGCTAAGGATGCGCCAGTCGATCATCCGCCACACAGCCGAGACCTTCCGGCCGGATATCTTCATCGTCGACAAGGAACCACTTGGCCTGCGCGGTGAGATCGAGGACACGCTGTCCTACCTCAAGACGCGGGGCACCACGCTCGTGCTTGGCCTGCGCGAGGTGATGGACGCCCCGCATCTGCTCGAAGCAGAGTGGGCACACAGGGATGTGATGCGCAAAATAGGCCTGTTCTACGACAAGGTCTGGGTCTATGGTCCGCCGGATTTCTACGATCCGTTGACCGGCCTGGATGTGCCGCCAGCTATCAGAGCAAAGATGAAGTTCGTCGGTTTCCTGCAACGGAGCCTGCAGAAGAACGAGTTGCCCGGCCACCGGCCCGAGGGCGACTATATCCTTGTTACCACCGGTGGCGGCGGTGACGGCGCCGACCTGATCCACAGCGTCATCGATGCCTATCAGCAGGATCCGCAATTGCAGCATAGGGCGCTGATCGTGCTTGGGCCTTACATGCCGGCGCGCAAGCGCAACAAGCTGCTCAAGAAGGGGGCCAAGATCCCCTATATCAAGATCATCGAGTTCGACAACCGTATGGAAGATCTGATTGCCGGCGCCAAGGCGGTAGTGGCGATGGGCGGTTACAACACCTATTGCGAGATACTGTCTTTCGACAAGCCGGCGCTGATCGTGCCGCGCGTCGAGCCCCGCGAGGAACAACTGATCCGAGCACGGCGCGCAGCCGAACTCGGCCTCATCGAGATGCTTTTGCCGGAAGAAGCCGAGGATTCCCAGCGGTTTGCCGATGCACTGGAGGTGCTGCCGGACCGGCCCGGCCCATCGCAGAGCCATCCGCATCTGACGCTGGAAGGGCTGCCTCACATTTCCGAAATCGTCTCGGAACTGCTCGACCGGCGGGGCGGCCATCACCTTTCGGTCATTGAAGGCATGATCTGAGTTGCAACATCGCAAGATCGTCGTGGTTCTCAAGGGCTATCCGCGGCTGTCGGAAACCTTCATCGCGCAGGAACTGCTCGGTCTGGAGCGCGCGGGGTTCGACCTGATACTCTTCGCGCTCAGGCGGCCGACCGAGGCAAAACGCCACCCCGTGCATGACGAGATCAAAGCGCCCGTCCATTATCTGCCGGAATATCTGCATGAAGAGCCGCTGCGCGTGGCTCGCTCGCTGTTTGCTTATCTGCTGCGGCCGGGCTTTTGGCGCGCGCTCGGATCGCTGGCCACCGATATCCGCCGCGACTTTACGCGAAATCGCGTGCGCCGCTTCGGGCAAGCGCTCGTGCTGGCGGCCGAATGGCCGGAAGACGCGGGCTGGCTGCACGCACATTTCGCCCACACACCGGCATCGGTGACGCGTTATGCCAGCCAGCTTCGTGGCCTGCCCTGGAGCTGCTCGGCCCATGCCAAGGACATCTGGACTTCGGCGGACTGGGATCTGGCTGGCAAGCTTTCCTCTGCCCGCTGGACGGTCACTTGCACGAAAACCGGCTTCGACCGTCTGAAAAAACTCGCTAACGGCAATGCGTCTGTGCATCTGAGCTATCATGGGCTCGACCTCGATCGCTTCGGCAGTTTCGGCGAGGCGCGAAAACAGCATGACGGCTTGGCGCCGGACGAACCGGTTGTCATTCTGAGTGTCGGGCGCGCCGTTGAAAAGAAAGGTTACGACACCTTGCTGGAGGCCCTTGCCCTCTTGCCTGGTGATTTGGCGTGGCGTTTCGAGCATATCGGCGGCGGCGAGGACCTGGAACGGTTCAAGGCGCTGGCGCAAAAGCTCGGCCTGGATGGTCGCGTCTCTTGGAAAGGCGCGCTTGCGCAGGAGGAGGTGCTTGAGCACTACCGCTGTGCCGACATCTTCGCCCTTGCCTGCAGGATCGCCGCAAATGGCGACCGGGACGGTCTGCCGAATGTTCTGGTGGAGGCGGCTAGCCAGCGGCTTGCCTGCGTGTCGACCGATATTTCCGGCGTGCCGGAGCTTCTATCGCCGGATGAAACCGGGCTGCTGGTTCCGACGGAAGACCCAATTGCCCTGGCGCAGGCGCTGGAGCGCCTGATCCGTGATCCCGTGCTGCGCGCCCGCCTCGGCGACGCCGCAGAGCGGCGCGTGCGCGGCAATTTCGATCATATGGCAAGCATTGGACAGCTCAAAGAACTGTTCGAGCGGGAGTGGCGGGCCGCCGAATGAAGCGGCTGCGCGCTTTCTTCTATGTCCAGCACCTGCTCGGTATCGGCCATCTCGCGCGCGCCAGCCGCATTGCGGCGGCTCTGGTCGATGACGGGTTTGACGTAACAGTCGTGACCGGTGGAGCGCCGATCGCGGGGTTTCCGGGAGTGGGTGTAAAATCTGTAACCCTGCCACCTGTCACCTCCGGTGATGAAGGATTTTCTGGACTTGTCGACCTGCAGGGCAAACCCATCGACGATGATTTCAAGAAATGGCGTTCAGAGATGCTGCTGCAGGCGTTCCGGGATTGCAGGCCTGATATCGTCATTGTCGAGGCGTTTCCATTTGGACGCCGGCAGATGCGTTTCGAACTCCTGCCGCTGATCGAGGCCATCGACGCAACGACGCCCAGACCGCTGCTGGCGACGTCCGTCCGTGATATCCTTCAGGAGCGCGTCAAGCCGGGCCGAAACGAGGAAACGGTCGATCTGATCAACAGGCATTTCGACCTTGTCATGGTCCACGGCGATCCGGCTTTCGCAACCCTCGACAAGACATTTCCACTGGCTGGGGCGATCAAGGCCGAGGTCACCTACACAGGGCTCGTTGCCGCGCCGCCATCGCCCGCGGCCTCCGAGCGCTTCGACGTCCTGGTGTCGGTTGGCGGCGGGGCTGCCGGAAAGAGCCTTGTCAGTTCCACCATCGCAGCGGCGCGGAATGCCAACAACGCTTGGAAATGGTGTTTGATCACCGGCCCAAACCTGCCGAAGGACGAGTTTGACGCGATCGCACGCGATGCCTCGCCGGTCATATCCATCTTCCGGTTCCGCGAGGATTTCGCCAGCCTGCTGACCGGCGCCCGCCTGTCAGTCTCGCAGGCGGGTTACAACACGGTCTGCGATGTCCTGCGCGCGGGTTGTCGCTCTCTGCTCGTTCCATTTGCAGCCGGCGGGGAAACCGAACAGACGGTTCGCACCCTGATGCTCGAAAAACTCGGTCTTGCAACGGTGCTGATGGAGAAGGACCTAACGCCTGAAGGTTTGGCGCAAGCGATCGAACAGGCGCTTGCGGGACCGATGCCAGCCGCGCATCGTCTCGATCTGGAAGGCGCGCGTCGCTCGGCGCAAATTCTGCGCCAGCGGTATCGAACATGGTCCCTTAAAGTGGGGCCCGGTTTCGGAAAAGTTCAAGATCAAACGGACGATAGATGCTGACGCGCGTCGCGTCTGGCGAGATTCGTGCGACGCGCTTCAACTCCTCGTTTTATGCATGTCGTTGTCCCAAACCGGGCGAAATGCATCAAACAGTTCCAATCAGCATGAAGCGCGTATAATTTTTTGTCGGCAGTTCGCCGGAGAACCGCACCTCCCGTAGCGCCGCCATTGCTTCGAAGGCTGCAAGTGAAGCCACGCAGTTGATGTGCGTCGGCTCGCTGAAATAATCGTTCGATTGCAGCAGTACAGTCGTGCCCCGCGGAAGCAGAGCAAGCCAGGCGCGCAGATCGGCTATGTGTTCGCAGCTCGTATTGACCATCAGGTCGGGCCGCCCGGCCGCATAGTCGAGTGCGTACATATCTGCCGTCAGCGCCCGGAACCGGTCGCCGGCTTCCCGGTTGAGGGTCCGGGCGACCGGCGCGACTTCGGGATCGATGTCGATGCTATCGACCGCCGCGATGTCGAAGCGGGCGTCGTTGAAAAGCATTGCCGGCAATACGCCGTACCATCCACCCAGAACCCATATGCGCCCGAACCGGCCGCCGCAGCTTTCAAACAGCCTGTCCAGCGCCCACATCTTGCAGGCTACCTGCTTGTGGTTGAAGGCGTTGGCGATATCGGCCTTCGGATGCTTGGTGATGACGCGGGCCAGCCCTGCCACCAGAGGGCAGTTGACATAGGCAGCAATTCCCCGCGTGAGGTCAAAGGCTTGCTCGTGCCAGTCCAGGCCGGCATTGCGTGGTTGCGTGACATCCATCATATTCGTCTTGTATGTTGGGATTTCGGGCGACACAACGCAATCTTGCCTCCCGGAAGGCTGTTGATTCGCGGACGTGATTATGCTGCAAGCCGCTTCGCCTTTGCCCGGTGCCGGAGAGAGCCTGTTGCATCTGTCCGGACCATCGGCATCCATCCGCCAGCACCAGCCGCGCAGCTGCGGCCTCGTGCTGCTCGGCTATTCGCCAAAACACTACGGAAGCCGCGAACCGTTTGGCCAGCTGCTTTCTTCGCTGATTAGCAATGCCCATGTCGTTGTCATCGACCATGCGCCGGAACTGGATCGCGCCGCCTCGCAGGTTCCTTCCATCGTTGAGCGCAGGACAATCTCCGTGAGTTGCAGCTTCGAGCTTGTCGTTGGCGACGAAGAAATTGCCGATACGCCATTCGCCAGCAGGTGCTTTTACATCCTGCATCCTTCCAACTGAAGGGTCCACAGCCGCATATGGAACCCAGCATAGCCCGCTATATCTGGACGCACACCAAGAAGCAGCAGCTCTGGATATTGATGATCGTCGTGCTTTCGATGATCCCGTATTTCATGTCCTTCGATCTGCCGAAGCTGATCATCAACGGCCCGATCCAAGGTAGCGGCTTCGAGCAACCGGGCGCGACCCAGCCATTCATGAGGCTACACTATAACCTGCCGTTCATCGGAGAGGTCCAGTTCTTCTCCGGTTTTCAGCTCGACCGCAAGGCGACGCTGTTTGCCCTGAGCCTTGTGTTCCTCTTGCTGGTCGTCATCAACGGCCTGTTCAAACTCTACATCAACACCTACAAGGGCCGCCTCGGCGAACGCATGCTGCGGCGTATCCGCTTCGATCTGGTCGATCGTGTGCTGCGGTTTCCGCCGTTTTACTTCAAGCGGGTGAAATCCGCCGAAGTGGCGACCATGGTGAAGGATGAGGTGGAGCCGCTGGGCGGCTTCATCGGCGATGCCTTCGTGCAGCCGGTGCTGCTCGGCGGCCAGGCGCTGACGGCCATGCTGTTCATCGTGGTTCAGAATTTCTGGCTCGGAATGATAGCGGCCGGGATCGTGGCGATCCAGATCGTGCTCATCCCGCGAATGCGGCGGCGGCTGATCGTGCTCGGGCGCGAACGGCAGTTGACGGCGCGCGCGCTTTCGGGCCGGGTTGGCGAAATCGTCGACGGCATCGGCGCGGTTCACGTCCACGACACATCAAACTACGAGCGCGCCGACATAGCTGCCCGGCTCGGGCTCATCTTTAAGATCCGCTTCGATCTTTACCAATGGAAATTCATGGTGAAGTTCCTCAACAATTTTCTCGCGCAGGTCACGCCCTTTCTGTTCTACATGATCGGCGGGTATCTGGTCATCCAGGGGCGGCTGGACGTCGGTCAGCTCGTGGCCGTGATCGGCGCCTACAAGGACCTGCCCGGACCGATGAAGGAACTGATCGACTGGGATCAGGCGCGGCAGGATATCCAGGTCAAATATCAGCAGGTCGTTGAACAATTCACCGTCGATCGGCTCATTGCGCCGAGAATCGGGGTATTGACGATCGACGATCCCGATCCGATGACCAAACCACTGTCGGCGATCGGTCTGTCGATAGCGGATGATGGCGGTGCAATGCTCCTCGACCGTATCTCCCTCCAGATCAAGCCGGGTGAGACGGTAGCGCTGGTCAGTACCGCAACAGGTGGAGCCGAGGCGCTTGCAGAAGCCTTCGCGCGGCTGAACTGGCCGGACAGCGGAAAGGTCGCTTCGGGCGCCGACGACTTGCTTGAACTCCCCGAAGCAGTGACCGGCCGGCGCATGTCCTATGCCTCGTCGGATGTTTTCCTGTTCCAGGCAAGCCTACGCGATAACCTGCTCTACGGGTTGAAGCATGCGCCGCTGACATCGGTGCCTTATGACAGTGCTGCAGCAGACCAGCACCGCTGGAACATCCACGAGGCGCGCCTGTCGGGCAATCCGGATCTTGATATCCACAGCGACTGGATCAACTATGCTTCCGCTGGCGCTACCGGCCCGCACGATCTCTTTGAAGCCGTGCGCCGGGTACTCGACGCGGTTGTTCTGTCGCGCGACATTCTGGATCTTGGCTTGCGCTCTTCGGCCGACCTCACGCGTCACACCGAGCTTGCCAAGCGGATCGTCGAACTGCGTGCGGCGCTGCGAACCCGGCTGGAACACGAAGGGCTAAGCGAACTGGTGGTTCCTTTCGAACCGGGCTCCTACAACAAGGAAGCAACGATCGGCCAAAACCTACTCTTCGGCGCTGCCGCCGGCCCCGAACTGGCCGACAGGGCGCTGGCGGCCAATCCCTATTTTGCTTCTGTGCTGAGGCAAGCCGGCCTCGACCGCACGCTCTACGAAATGGGCATGGAGATCGCCGAACAGGCGATCGAGCTGTTTGCCGACCTGCCGCCCGATCACCAGTTCTTCCAGCAGCTCGCCTTCATGAGCGCCGAGGAGATACCGACCTACGAAACCTTGCTGCAACGGCTCAAGAACCGTCCCCACGAGGCGGTTTCGGAGAACGACCGCGCCATGATCGTCACCTTGAGCTTTGCCTATATCGAGCCCCGGCACCGCTTCGGCCTGCTGAGCGACGAGCTGATGAGCAAGATCGTCGCTGCACGCAACCTGTTCTATGAAAACCTGCCGCCCGAGCTGCAAAATGCGATCGAACGGTATGATCCTGCCAAATACATTGCCGCGGCCACCGTCATGGATAATGTTCTGTTCGGGCGTGTGGGCAACAACCATCCCGACGCGCCGGACCGCATACGCTCCATCGTCTATGACATTCTTGACGAACTGGGGCTTTATGCCGAACTTCTGGATGTCGGCCTGGACTTCAACGTCGGCTCCGGCGGCAGGCGGCTGACCGGTGGACAGCGACAGAAGCTCGATGTTGCCCGGGCCCTGCTCAAGCGTCCTGATTTTCTCATTCTCAACCGGCCGCTGTCGGCGCTCGACCAGCGCATGCAGGATAAGGTGCTGCGGAACGTGCTCGAGGAAGCCAGGCGCGACGGCCATTCGCCGGCAATCGTGTGGGTCGTGACGAATCCGGCGATGGGGATGATGTTCGATCGCGTTATCGTCTTCAACTCGGGAAAATTGGTGGAAGACGGAACACCCGAGACACTTTTGGCAGGGAACGGTATCTTCAAGGGACTGTTGTCATAAAGCGACGGACATTCAGATGGGATCATTCTGCCGGTGGGAATTTACTGCAAGGTCGAGGGATGCGGCGAAGGGCGTAGCCAGGCCACATCCGCGCCGACCCGAAGGCGTTTGCCGCAAATTCACCCGGCTCTTCGGGTTTCCGGTTGGCGGACGCCATTTCCAGGCGGCATCGCCCGATCGCACGACATCGGGCTCGCCACCTTTCGCGCGGTTCGTCTCGCCATCCCGGAAACAGGATCCATTCCATCTGGGCGTCCGTTGCTCTAGTCTGGCAAACGCGAATTTTGGGAAGGTTTGCGACAATGCTGCTCAAGGATGAAGTTGCAATGCTGCAACGCGTTCCCTTGTTCTCTGCCATCGACCCGACAAAGCTCAAGCTGCTTGCGTTCACATCCGATCGTGTGAGCTACAGCGCCGGCCAGATCCTTTTCCGACAGGGCGACGAGGGAGACGCCGCCTATGTCATCCTTTCAGGCAGGGCGGATATTCTGGTCGATTCCGACAGCGGACCGATAAAAGTTGCCGAACTGGAGCCAAATTCGATTGTTGGCGAGATCGCCATATTGTGCAACAGCTCTCGCACCGCCACCGTCAGAGCGGTAAGTCCGCTGGAAGCCTTGAGGATCCGCAAGGATCATTTCCTGAGGCTTATGAGGGAGTTCCCGGAAATGACCATCGAGATATTGCGGGTTCTTGCCGATCGCCTAAGCCATACGACCGCGGATCTGATCGACGCACGAAGCGCCAAATAACGGATGACGTGCGCCCGATCCTCGCCGTCGCGATGGCACTGGCCTCTTGCTGAGAAGGTCACCCGGAGAAAACCTGTCTCGCCTAGCAGCAGTTGTTTGGCTACGATGGGCGACGGGGACTGGGAAGGCTAGCATGGACTACGAAGTTTTCCTGGTCAGGTTTTGGGGCGTGCGCGGCAGCATTCCGGTATCGGGGCCAGAATTCTCTCGCTATGGCGGCAACACGATCTGCATTGAGATGCGATGCGGTAAACATACGCTTCTATTCGACGCGGGCTCTGGCCTACGGCCTGCCGGCGGGGCGCTTCAGGCGTCGGGCGTGACCGATTTCGACCTGCTTTTCACCCATTGCCATTATGATCACATCATCGGGCTGCCGTTTTTTGCGCCGATCTATGACCGGAGCGTCAAGCTTGCGCTTTGGTCCGGGCATCTTGCAGGACGCATGACGACCCGGCAGATGGTCGATGAGTTCATGCGGCCGCCGTGGTTTCCGGTGAAACTGGAGATCTGCAAGGCAAGCCTCGACTGCCGCGATTTCGTATCCGGCGACGTGCTTCGCCCGCGCGAAGGGGTGGTGGTCCGAACCGGCAGTCTTATCCATCCGGGCGGCTGCATAGGCTACCGGGTCGAATGGGGCGGCCGGGTCGTGGCGGTGATCACAGACACTGAGCACGAGCCGGACAAACTCGATCAGGCGGTGCTCGGCCTGATCGAAGATGCCGACCTCGTCATTTACGATTGCACCTACACCGAGCAGGAAATGGAACGCCGCCGCGGTAATGGGCACTCGACGTGGCAACAGGGCGTCAAGCTCTGTGAGGCGGCCGGTGCGCGGGGGCTTGCGCTGTTTCACCACGATCCGACACGCACCGACGAGGAACTGGACGAGATCGAGCGACTGGCCAAAGACAGGTTTGCCGGCGCTTTTGCCGCGCGGGATGGCCAGACGCTCAAATTTCCAGTCTCATCGCGCAAAAAGCGCTGAGCTATTTTCCTCTACCGGCGCTGCGCCGGATCAATGTCCTGATCGGAAGCCATGCGCAGGCTTCAGTCTGTGCGGTGACTGTGAACAGCCGTTCGAGGAAGAGCCAGGCCGATTCATCATGTACGA
Organism: Mesorhizobium sp. WSM4848; assembly: GCF_055811375.1. Classification (NCBI taxonomy): domain Bacteria; kingdom Pseudomonadati; phylum Pseudomonadota; class Alphaproteobacteria; order Hyphomicrobiales; family Phyllobacteriaceae; genus Mesorhizobium; species Mesorhizobium sp. WSM4848. The sequence continues at coordinate 60,669 of NZ_JBVVPX010000029.1, read as the reverse complement.
GATGGTGGGTGAGCAGGCCGACCGGTTCGCAGGCGTCGAATGCATGCTGCAATTGCGCGATGATAGCCTGAACCAATAGGCCGTGATCGCGGCAGCCGCGCGTGCCGTGCCAATCCATGATGTCGACATTGCTGTTGATGACCGTCAGTGGAGCAGGCTTCGGCGGCCCATAGACTGACAACGCCGCAAATCCTATCGATCTAAGGTCGGATACCAAGCCGGCGTCGATCCTGTTCCAGGGTGGCACCAGCATCGGAACGGCACGTGCGCCGTGCAGGCCGGTTACGTGCGACAGCCCGCGAGCCAGATCATCGAGCACCGCCTCGCGTGGCCGGTGCGCGCCGAGCTCCTGCTTTTTCTGGTGCTCGGGCGCATGATTTCGGTGCGCCCAGCCATGGATGGCGACCGTGGCATGCGGCGCCTCGTCAAGCCGGGCGACAAGCTTCTCATCCGTCAGGGCCGGAATGACGGCCAGAGTGACCGGAACCGCGAATTCACCGGTCAGGTCGAGCAGCCGATCAAGCAAAGGCGTCGGATCCACGGCGTCATCGTCGCGCAGCCAAAACTCTGCCTTGCGGCCCGCCCGTTGCCGGCACGCCAGTTCTTCCACCAAGGGCTGCCAGATCGGATCGGATGTCATGAAACCGGGATCTTCGCAAGAAGTTCGGCCAGACGCCCCGATGCAACACCGAGGGAGCGTTCTTCGAGGATGAAACGTCTGGCTTCCGCGGCCATGATGGTTCTTTCGTCGTTACGGGCCAGAAGCCTTTCAATGGCAGAAGCGAACGCCGCCACATCGCCCGGCGGGGTGAGAAACCCGGTCTGGCCATCCCGCACGACCTCCGGCACGCCGGCGATGTCCTGAGCCACCACCGGAAGGCCGGCGGCCTGTGCTTCAAGATAGGCAACGCCATAGGCCTCGCCGTAACCCGGCCAGACGTAAATTCCCCCACTGTAGAGGACATCCGGCACGGCGGCTGGCTCAATCGCGCCAAGCCATTCGATACGGTCGGCGGGCAAGCCGGCGAATTGCGCTTTGACCTCGTCACGGGCAGGCCCATCCCCGACGACCGACATGGTCCAGGGCAGGTGGCCGATCGGACCGAGCGCCTGCGCCAGCATGCGATAGCTTTCGACTTTGTCGCCCGGGCGCATCATGGCGACGGTAACGAGGCGCGTCGGACAACCCCGTGCCGGCGTTTCCCGGAATACCGATGTGTCGATGAAGGGTGAAAGCATACCGAGAGCGGCGTCGGGAATCGCATCTGTCAGTCCCTGACGATCCCTTTGCGTGAAGCAGATGTTCAGCGCTGCCTGCTCGACGGCTCGTGCCACCAACGCTTGCGTGTCGGCCCACAAGCCGGCGTTGCGCCGCCTCGAATAGGAGGCCTCCGCCGTCACACAGGGGATAGCAAAGGCCGACGCCAGCTCGGGTCCGATCAGGTCGGGCGCCTTGTAATAGGGATGATAGGAGAACCAGAGATCGGGCTTGCCGTTACGATCCCAAAGCTTTGTCAGCCGCGCGGCTTCCTCTCGGGCCTCGATCTTGAGCGCATCGAAACTTTTCGACTCCGGTTCGCGTAGATAGAAGCGCAATTCGGATGCCAGTTCGACGCTATGCCCTCCATGCTCCAGCGCCTTGACCAGCGTCCGTGCCATCTGGCGGTCGCCGGAGGCAACGGGATGATTGGGCGACTTCAGCGGCGCATAGAAGGCAATTCGCATCGCCGGACCCTATCATCGGAAAGCCTGCGCAAGTCAATTTCGAAGCATGATCGACTTTACCTTCAAGCAGTGGAATGTGGTATCTGATGCTCATGGAAATAGCTACCGCGTCCGATCCGTTTGTCGCTTCTTTGCCGGTCTTCGCAAAGTTCGAAAGCGTTGCCGATATCGATAACTATCGGCCTCTCCCGGATGGCTGGGCGCTGGCCACCGCCGACATCGTTGGCTCGACCAAGGCGATCGAGGCTGGGCGCTATAAAACCGTCAATATGGCCGGCGCCAGCGTCATCTCGGCGCTGCTCAATGCGCTGGGTCGGCAAGATCTTCCCTTTGTCTTCGGCGGCGACGGCGCGCTCGTGGCGTTTCCCGGCTCGGCGCTGGAGATCACCCGCAACGCGCTGGCGGCTGTTCAGAGATGGGTGGCGGACGAACTGGACCTGACCTTGCGTGCCGCAATCGTGCCGATAAAGGATATAAGAGCGCAAGGCCTCGACGTTCGCGTGGCGAGGTTCCGGGCCTCCGAAGCGGTCTTCTATGCCATGTTCGCCGGTGGTGGCGGCAGTTGGGCGGAAGCCGAGATGAAGGCGGGGCGCTACCGCATCGATCCTGCGCCAGCCGGCACACGGCCGGATCTGACCGGCCTCTCCTGCCGCTGGAACCCGATCGACGCCCGGCATGGCGAAATCGTCTCGATCATAGCCATACCGGGGCCGTCGCGCGACTTGCGCGGTTTTCAGTTTCTGGCTTCCGACATCATCGCCCTTGCCGGGGGGCAGGAACGCGAAGGCCACCCGTTGCCGGTGAACGGGCCGGCCTACAGTTTTTCGCCCGCCGGCATCGATATCGAGGCGCGGGCCATGGCGCCGGCAGGTTGGCGGTGGCTGTCGAAGCTGTGGATAGTGTTCCAGCTGATGCTTACGGCTGTCACCGATAGATATGGCTGGACGATCGGCAGCTTCGATCCGAAGATCTACAAACGCGACGTGGCCAGCAATTCGGATTTCCGGAAGTTCGACGACGGCTTGAAGATGACTATCGACGTTGACGCGGATGTGTTGCAACGGATCGAGAACCGGCTGAAACAGGCGGAAGAGGCGGGCATCTGCAACTATGGCCTGCACCGCCAGAAATCGGCCTTGATGACATGCCTCGTCGCCTCGCCGCTGCAGCGCGATCACGTTCATTTCATCGATGGCGCTGCCGGCGGCTATGCGATGGCCGCCGCAAGCCTGAAGGCGAAGGTGCCGGTCTGACGACAGCTTGCGGAAATCGATTTTCCGCAATATGCCTCGGGGTTCTTGGGAACCAGGTGAGCCTCGCCATGGGCGCGGACGGCCTGTCCGAATTGACGGAAAGCAGATTTTTGGACGCCTCACGATCGACATATGACCGTCTTCTGAACCGGATTTCGACGCGCGCCGCGCAAGTCGGCGTGATCGGACTGGGCTATGTCGGCTTGCCGCTGGCGGTTGCGATCGCACGCGCCGGCTTCCCGGTTTCCGGCTTCGACATCGAAGCCCAGAAGGTCGAGAGCCTGAACAACGGCCAATCCTACATTGAGGCGGTGACGTCGACAGCCCTTGCCGGCCAGGTGGCGAGCGGACGGTTCCGCGGCACTGCGGATTTTGCCGAACTCGCCATCTGCGATGTCATCATTATCTGCGTTCCGACACCGCTGACGAAAAACCGTGAGCCCGACCTCTCCTTTGTCAGGAACACGGCAGGCACCGTCGCGAAGCATCTGCGTCTCGGCCAGCTGATCGTGCTGGAATCGACCACCTATCCCGGCACCACCGACGACGTGATCAAGCCCATACTGGAAGAAACCGGCTTGCAGTCGAGGATAGACTTCTTCCTCGGCTTCTCGCCCGAACGCGAGGATCCCGGCAACCGCAGCTTTGAAGTCGCGACGATCCCCAAGGTCGTGGCAGGCGACGGCATTGAAGCGGCGACACTCGTGCAGGCTTTTTACCAGGGCGTGGTCAAGACCGTCGTTCCGGTTTCCACCACGGCGACCGCCGAGGCGGTCAAGCTGACGGAAAACATCTTCCGCTCGGTCAACATAGCCCTGGTCAACGAGTTGAAGGTCGTGCTCGGTGCGATGGGCATCGACATCTGGGAGGTGATCGAGGCGGCAAAGAGCAAGCCCTTCGGCTACATGCCTTTTTATCCTGGCCCCGGACTTGGCGGGCACTGCGTTCCGATCGATCCCTTTTACCTGACGTGGAAGGCGCGCGAATACGAAATGCCGACCCGCTTCATCGAGTTGGCGGCAGAGATCAACACAGCCATGCCGCGTCATGTGGTCGATGAACTGGCGAAGGCGCTGGACCGGCGCTGCGGCAAGGCGCTCAGCCGCTCGCGCATACTCATCATCGGGCTCGCCTATAAGAAGAATGTGCCCGACATCCGCGAAAGCCCCTCATTGCGGCTCATTGAACTCATCGAGGAATGGGGCGGCAAGGCGGAATTCCACGATCCGCATGTTACCGAGATCCCGACCACACGGGAGCATATGGCGATCAAGGGGCGGCGCTCGGTCGAATTGACCGAGGCGGCATTGAAGGATTTCGATGCTGTCGTCGTTGCAACCGACCACGACGCGATCGACTATCAGGCGATCGCTGATCACGCTCTTCTGATCGTCGACACACGCAATGTGTTTGGCCGCCTCGGGCTAGCCCGAGAGACGGTGGTGAAGGCCTGACGGCGTCTGAGCCCGCGAATTTTCTGCCTGATGTCAGGATCGTGATTGCACTCCGCCGGCAGCCTCGCCACATAATGCCCCTTCGCCGGCTTTTGCCGCCGAAGCCGGCTTCATTGACTTCGAGGGTCTTTTCTCTGGGTCGTTAGCGGACCGTGTTGTGGCGGATCAAAGGAGAATGGCTCGTCTTCGACGGGTCTTGAGATAGCATGAGCACAGCGCAAGCAGAAATTTCCACCATTCTCATGGATAAGGTTGCCGATTGGCTGACCCAATCGGCGCTGGCGGGCGACGCCCTGGAAACATTGGTAAGGGGCTTTTGTGAACGGCTGGCTGCTGCCGGCCTGCCGCTGAAGCGGGTGCATTTGAGCTTTTCGATGCTTCACCCGCTTTATGACGCGCTTGGCTTCACCTGGATTCGCGGCCAGGGCATGGAAGTGGAAGGCTTCCGCAAACAGGACGGCGTTCATTCTGACAGATTCCTGACCAGCCCATACTACCATCTGCTCAGCAACAAGCTCGACCATTTGCGGCGCCGGCTCGACCCCTCGGTGCCGTCGGAATTTCCTGTTTTCGATGACTTCAGGCTTATGGGCGTGACCGATTACATGGCTTTCGTCCATCCCTTCAACGGCAATACCAGTCAGGGCATGATGGGGTCCTGGTCCACCGACAGTGCTTCAGGCTTCAGCGACAGCATGATTTCAGCGCTGCTGCGCATCCAGAACCATCTCGCTATCGCAACCAAGATGGCGGTGCTCACCAAACTGGCCGACAATATGATGACCACATATCTCGGCGGCGACGCCGGCAGGCGCGTGCTGGACGGCCAGATCAAGCGCGGCGAGGGCGACACAATCCGGGCCGCACTGGTCATGGCCGATATGCGCGGGTCGACAAGGCTTGCCGAAACTTCCGGCCGCGAAATCTACATCGATACGCTGAACCAGTTTTTCGATGCCATTGCTGCACCTTTCAATCGCAGAGGCGGGCAGATCATGAGTTTCCTGGGGGATGGCTTCATTGCCGTCTACCCTTGCGAAAGGCACCGCTCGCAGTCCGAGATCGCCTGCCAGGCTGCTCTTGCGGCAGCGCACAAGGCCACCGCGCGCATGATGGATCTCAATCTGCGCAGAAGGGAGCAGGGGTTGGCCGACATAAACTTTGGCATCGGCCTGCATGTCGGCAATGTGATGTTCGGCAATGTCGGGCTTACCGACCGGCTCACATTCTCTGTCTTCGGCTCGGCTGTAAACGAGGTCCAGCGCCTCCAAACCCTGACCAAGAAATTTCCGCACAGCGTTCTCGCCAGCAAAGACTTCGCCAGCTATTGCGGCGCCAACAGCTGGCTGACGCTCGGCAACGAGGAACTGGCGGGCATCAAGCAGAAGCTGACGGTGCTTTCACCCGATCTGTCGGGTGCTCTCGCACTCGATGAAGACGGTGCGTTGGAGCCGATTTACGACCGAATATCCGACGCCGAGCAGGTTATGCTGCTTCATCGCGATGCAGCGCGGCTGTCGGCGGGCGACCCGAGGAAGCTCCAGTAACCGCCACGATCTGATCCGAACGCCTTGGTATGCAGTCCGGTCGCCGGTTCCGCCAGGGAACTGGCGACCGATTCGAATCCAAGTTGCTCTGGGCTGCCAATGCGTTAGTCTCGCTTTCTGGGCCTGCCGCCCGGCAGGCTGCCAGAGTGGGGCTGGTGTGAGAATGAATTCGGGTGTTGATCTGCTGCGGATCGAGGATGTTGGCATCTCTTTTGCCATTGTCGGGGGACCGTTGCATGCCGTCAGGCGTGCAAATCTTCGCGTCCTGCCCGGCAAGGTTACTGCGCTTGTCGGCGAGTCCGGTTCCGGAAAATCGGTTCTCAGCCAGGCAGTGATGGGCATTTTGCCGAACACAGCCCGTGTTCGCGGCCGTATCCTGTTTTCGGATCCTGAAAAGCCCGGCACGACGCAGGATATCCTGCAGATGCCGCGTGACGGACCCGAAATCCGGGCGTTGAGAGGCAGCCGCATCGGCAAGATCTTTCAGGAGCCGATGACATCACTGTCGCCGCTGCACACGGTCGGCAATCAGGTCAGCGAATCCCTGCAGATTCATACGCCCATGGCTCGGGCGGAGCGCAAGGCGCGGGCCGAGGACATGCTCGACCTTGTCGGCTTTCCCAACCCCAAGCGCGCCTATGACATGTATCCGTTTGAACTTTCGGGAGGATTGCGTCAACGCGCCATGATCGCCATGGCGCTGATCTGCCGGCCCGCCCTGTTGATCGCCGACGAGCCGACAACGGCGTTGGACGTCACCATCCAGGCGCAAATCCTGCAATTGCTGCGCGGGCTTCAGGCCAAGCTGAACATGGCGATGCTGCTGATCACGCACGACCTTGGCGTGGTCGCCAATGTCGCCGACGAGGTGGTGGTCATGTACCATGGCGAGATCATGGAAGCGGGACCTGTCGAGGCGATATTCCGCCGGCCGGGCCACCCTTACCTGAAGGGCCTGATGGCAGCCGTTCCGCATTTCGACCTGAAGCCTGGCGAAAGGCTAAAGGCGCTCCGCGAGGTGCCGGTGAATGTCGGGAACCTGCTCGGCAAGCAGACGGCGCCGGCATCGAAGGGCCCGGACGACATCCTGCTGTCGGTCAGGGATCTGACAAAGACCTTCACCATCCGCAAGTCCGGATGGTTCGGCGGAGATCATCAAACCTCTGTTCGCGCCGTGGACGGCGTGAGCTTCGATATCAGGCGGGGTGAGTGCCTGGGTCTTGTCGGCGAAAGCGGCTCCGGCAAAACCACCGTCAGCAAGATCCTCATGCGGGCTGTCACCCCTAGCGGCGGCTCTGTGATCTTCAACGGCCGCGATGGGCCGATCGACGTCTTGGAAGCCGAGGGAGACGCCCTGCGCATGCTGCGCGCGAAAATCCAGATGGTCTTCCAGGACCCGGTTTCGTCGCTTTCACCTCGCATGACGGTGGAGAACATCTTGAGCGAGCCGCTGGAAATCCATCAACGTGGCAATGCCGCGTCCCGACTCGCCACGGTCAAGAGCCTGATGCAGGCAATCGGGCTCGATCCGCGCTTCATAAAGCGTTATCCGCACAGTTTCTCCGGCGGGCAGCGTCAGCGTATCGGCATCGCGCGCGCGTTGGCGCTGGGGCCTGAACTCCTGATCTGCGACGAGCCGGTTTCGGCACTCGATGTCTCTGTCCAGGCGCAGATCCTGAACCTTCTGAAGGACCTGCAGAAGGAACTGGGCCTGACCTACCTGTTCATATCCCACAACCTGGCGGTGGTGGACTACATGGCAGACCGCATCGCGGTGATGTGCGGCGGGCGTATCGTCGAGCTCGCGCCGCGCGAAATTCTGCTTAGGAAACCGGTCCACCCCTACACGCGCTCACTGGTCGCCGCAGTACCTTTCCCCGATCTCGACAGGCCAATGGATTTCAAGACGCTGAAGCTCGACAGCGCTTCCGACACCAGCACATGGGGACCGCAATTCCGCGACGAGGGCGACGAGGATATGCTGTCGCCGCTCGAACTTGGCGGCGGCCACCTCGTGCTGGCCCGGCGTACGGCCGATGTCAGCGAGTTACGCCATTGATCAGCCGGCGCACCGTCCTCGGACTTATGGCTTCGGCATTTCTGCCGGGCACGTCGCGCGCCGGCGATCTGGAGCCGGAATTTCTTCAGCCCAAGCTGAAGGCCAAGGCGCTGCCGGCACTCGCCGAACGCTTGCCCAAGAGCCCGCGCGCGTTGAACCTCGCCGCGATGGGCCGGCAGCCCGGCCAGTATGGCGGCACGCTGCGCACGATCATCGGCAGCCAGAAAGATATCCGGATGATGACGATCTACGGGTATGCTCGCTTAGTCGGCTATGACGAAAAGCTCAACTTGCAAGCCGACATTCTCGAACGTTTCGACGTAGCGGATGATCGCGTCTTCACTTTCAAGATTCGGGAAGGCCATAAATGGTCTGACGGTAGCCTGCTGACGCCGGAGGATTTTCGCTATTGCTGGGAAGATGTCTGGCTGAACGATGAGCTTTCGCAAGGCGGGCTTGCCCCGGCCCTGCTGGCGGACGGCAAGCCGCCACGCTTCGAGATCGTCGATCCGTCGACGATCCGCTATAGTTGGGATGCGCCCAATCCCGACTTCCTGCCCAAGCTCGCTGCTGCTTCGCCGCTATCGCTTGTTCTGCCGGCCGCCTATCTCAAGCAGTTTCACAAGAAATACCAGGATCCATTCCGGCTCGCCGGCCTAATGAAGGAGAACCGGGCCAAGAAATGGACGCTCCTGCATATCCGCATGTCGCGGCAGTATCGCCCGGAGAACCCGGAACTGCCGACGCTCGATCCCTGGCGGAACCGGACCAAGCCGCCGGCCGAGCAATTCGTCTTCGAGCGCAACCCGTTCTTTCATCGAATAGACGAGAATGGCCGGCAACTGCCCTATGTTGACCGGATTGTAATGAACGTCAGCTCGCCGGCGATCATTTCCGCTAAGACCGGTGCGGGCGAGAGCGACCTGCAAAGCATGGGAATTGACTTCACCGACTACTCCTTCCTGAAGGATGCGGAGAAGCGCTACCCGGTGAAGGTGCATCTCTGGAAACGCACGCAGGGTTCGCGGCTGGCGCTGCTGCCCAATCTGAATTGTGCCGACCAGGTGTGGCGTGGCCTTCTTCGTGACGTGCGCGTGCGCCGCGCCCTTTCGCTCGCTGTGGATAGGCGCGAGATCAATTTGGCCGTGTTCTACGGACTGGCGCAGGAAAGTGCCGATACGGTCCTGCCGGAGAGCCCGCTCTACCGGCCGGAATTCGCGAAAGCCTGGATCGCCCATGATCCGGACCAGGCCAATGCCCTGCTCGACGAGGTCGGGCTTCAGACGCGTGACGATGACGGCCTGCGGATACTTCCCGATGGACGCCCTGCGCAGATCATAGTGGAAACGGCCGGCGAAAGCACGCTCGAAACCGACGCGCTCGAACTCATCACCGATCACTGGCGCAAGATCGGGATCGCCCTGTTCATCCGGACTTCGCAGCGCGATATCTTCCGCAGCCGCGCGCTTGGCGGCCAGATCATCATGTCGATGTGGTCGGGCATCGACAATGGCGTGCCGACCGCCGACATGAACCCGTACCAGCTGGCCCCCACCATCGACGACCAGCTGCAATGGCCGCTCTGGGGTGCTTACTACTTGTCTCATGGCAAGGTCGGTGAGGCGCCCGATCTTCCGCCTGTGGTCGAGCTGATGGCTTTGCTCAAGCGCTGGAACGCATCGACCGAAGCCACGGAGCGCGCCGAAATCTGGAATTCAATGCTGTCGATCTACACCGATCAGGTGTTTTCGATCGGCACCGTGAACGGAACCCATCAGCCGGTTCTGGCGTCCTCGCGGCTGCGCAATCTGCCTGACAAGGCGCTCTACGGCTACGACCCGACCGCCTATTTCGGTGTCTACATGCCGGATACATTCTGGCTTGGAGAGTCCTGAGCGTGCTTCGATATTTTGTCTGGCGCATCGCCGTGATGGTTCCAACGCTGCTGGTCATATCGGCACTGGTGTTCACGATCATCGAACTTCCACCAGGCGACTATTTCGACAGCTATGTTGCCGAGCTTCGGGCTCAGGGCGAAGCGGTGGATTCCGATCGCATCGAGATGATGCGCAAGGACTATGGTTTCGACCAGCCACCGATCATTCGCTACTTCTACTGGGTCGGCGGGATGCTGCACGGCGATTTCGGCTATTCCTTCGAATATGAGCTGCCGGTTCGCGACGTCGTCGGGGACCGAATGTGGCTGACCGTGCTGGTTTCCTTCGTCACGATCATCTTCACCTGGCTCATCGCCTTTCCGATCGGCATGTACTCCGCCACGCATCAATACAGCTGGGGCGACTACGGCCTGACTCTCTTCGGCCTTCTCGGCCTTGCCATTCCAAACTTCATGCTGGCGCTGATCCTGATGTATTTCGCCAACATCTGGTTCGGCACATCCATCGGCCATCTCATGGACCAGCAATATCTCGGCGAGCCTATGAGCTGGGCCAAGGCGAAGTCGATCCTCGCCCATCTCTGGATTCCGGTCTTGATCATCGGCACCGGGGGCACGGCAAGCATGATCCGGAGGCTGCGCGCCAATCTTCTCGACGAGCTACACAAGCAATATGTCGTGACCGCGCGCGCCAAAGGCCTTCATCCGTTCAAGGCGCTGGTCAAATATCCGCTGCGCATGGCGCTCAATTTCTTCATTTCCGACATCGGCTCTATCCTGCCGGCCATCATCTCCGGCGCCGAAATCACGGCGATCGTCCTGTCTTTGGAAACGACCGGGCCGATGCTGATCAAGGCGCTGCAAAGCCAGGACATGTATCTGGCAGGGTCGTTCCTCATGTTCCTCGCCTTCCTGACGGTCATCGGTGTCCTGATTTCCGACCTGGCGCTGGCGCTGCTTGATCCACGAATTCGTTTGCAGGGTGGCAGCACCAAATGAGCACGCATTCGCCGCTACCCGCTCCGGGTGCTCCGCTGCAACACTACGTTTCCAGCGCGCCCTTTGACCTGCAGTCGGTCGAGGCGATGACGCCGGAGCAGTCGAAGGTCTTTCAGGCGTCCCAGTTGCGGCTGATGTGGTGGAAATTCCGGGAGCACCGGCTTGCCGTTATATCCGGCATATTCCTGGCAGCGCTTTATTTCGGGATACTGATCTGCGAGTTCCTGGCGCCCTACAATCTGCACACGCGCAACATGGACTACATCTATTCGCCGCCGCAGCGGGTGCACCTGTTCCACAACGGCCAGTTCGTCGGGCCGTTCGTCTATGGCCGCCAGATGACGCTGGATATGGAAACGCTCAAGCGGAACTACATCGAGAATCAGGATGATGTTCAGCGGATCCATTTCTTTTGCAAGGGCGACAGTTATCTGTTCTGGGGTCTGATCGAAGGTGACAGGCATTTTGTCTGCCCTGCCGAAAACGGCCAGCTCTTTCTGGCCGGCACTGACAGGCTGGGGCGCGACGTGCTCTCGCGCATCATCTATGGCGCACGCATTTCACTGACGATTGGCCTCGTCGGCATCAGTTTCAGCTTCCTGCTCGGCATTGTGATCGGCGGACTGGCCGGCTATCACGGCGGTATTTTCGACCTGATCGTTCAACGGATAATCGAAGTTCTGCAATCGATCCCCAGCATTCCGCTGTGGCTGGCTCTGGCGGCGATCATGCCGATAACCTGGAGTCCGATCCTGATCTATTTCGGCATCACCGTCATCCTCGGGCTGCTCGACTGGACCGGACTGGCGCGGGCCGTGCGTTCCAAGCTTCTAGCCTTGCGCGAGGAGGACTACGTTCTGGCCGCGCAATTGATGGGCGCCAGAAGCAGCCGCATCATCGGGCGGCATCTCATTCCCGGCTTCATGTCGCATCTGATCGCGACGGCCACGATCTCCATACCCGGCATGATTCTGGGCGAGACGGCTCTAAGCTTCCTCGGGCTCGGCCTGAGGGCGCCGATAACCAGCTGGGGCATCCTGCTCACCGAGGCGCGCAGCGTCAGCGTCATCGCGTTCTATCCATGGCTGCTTTTGCCGATGCTTCCCGTCATTCTCGTCATCCTGGCGTTCAACTTCCTCGGCGACGGCCTGCGGGACGCAGCAGACCCCTACAAGTGAGCTCGCTATTCCGCCGCGCGCCGGGCCGCCGACTCCAACCGGTGTGATCCTTGTCGACGGCCTGTTCGGTTATTGCAGCGTTCATCGTTCGCCTCTATATGTGCCGAAACGCGATCGGGTTTAACACGTCGCCCTCAGGTTCACCCGTGACCGTTCTGGTCGCGGGCATTGCCGATCTCTTGAGCTGGTTTCAGGACACACAAACGCATATGACTCGCCTTGAGAATTTCATCAGCAGGATGACCGCACAGCGGGACATTCTCGATCAAGTTTGCCCCGAGGTGGCGAAGATGGAAGGGCTGGTGCTCGAACTCGGTCTCGGCAATGGCCGGACGTTCCACCATCTGCGCGAGCGCCTGCCCGGACGCCGGATCGTGGTGTTCGACCGCGAACTTAGCGCACACGCCAGCTCAATTCCCGACGCTGAAGACTTCGTGCTTGGCGAAATACGCGAGACGGCGAAGAGGTTCATTGGCATCGACGCGGCTCTCGTTCATGCCGACATCGGCACCGGCTATGACGATCGCGATGCAGTGACCTCTACCTGGCTTCCCGATCTGATCGCGAGCCTGCTTCGCGTCGGCGGCATCGCGGTCAGCGGTACGCCGCTCGATCACCCGCTGTTGCAACACCTCCAGCCACCGCCTTCGGTGCCCGCCGATCGTTATTTTGTCTGCAGGCGCGTGTGAGGGGCCGAGACGACCCCAATTTTCAGGGGCCAAATCTTCAGGGGATCGTATAGACGGCTATCTCCCGCTCTATGCCGCGCAGCGAGACCTCGTGGGGCACGGGCGTCAGCGCGTTCCTGTGCAACAGATCGGCGGTGAGATTGTCGTCGACCACCGCACGAGTGGCGAAGATCGCCTGTGCGTTGGCAAGGTTCTGGACTCGCGAAGCAATGTTGACCGTCTGGCCGAAATAGTCCTGCCGCTCGTTCATGGACACGGCGATGCAGGGGCCGGCATGGACTCCGATCTTGAGCAGCAGATCCTCGCGCCCGCTCTTGTCGTTGAGCTCACGCATGGCATCGCGCATCCTGAGGGCCGCAGCGATCGCACGATCAGGCGTCGCGAAGGTCGCCATCACCGCATCACCGATCGTCTTGACCACCGCGCCTGCCTCCGCCGCGACGATCTCGTGCAGAACCTGGAAATGCACGCGCACGAGATCGAAGGCTGAAAGGTCGCCCACCCGCTCGTAAAGCTCGGTCGATCCGCGCAGGTCGGTGAACAGGAAGGTCAGGCTGGTGATTTTCAGGCGCTGGTCGATGTCGAGCGTATCCGTACGATAGAGATCCCGGAACGTCTGGTTGGTGAGCAGGCGCTTGGCGGTCAGGAAGGGCCGGCGTTTACCCAGGAGATCATGCAATTCCTGGCCAGCGATGAAGACCGTCGGCAGCACGCGGGTGTCGGTCCTGTTCTCCAGCGAAATGCGCAACGGGCCGGGTTGCATCTCCAGAGTCTGGTTCTGGACATGGTCGCGGTCGAAGACCAAAGAGAGGCTTCGGCGCTCTTTTGTTGGTTCGCCCTTCCCGTCGATGAACTGCGCTGAATGGGTGACCGGCTCGAACACGATGACGAATTCAGACGGAAGCTGGATGGGCAGAACCGCCTTTTCACCGGGGGCAAGCTCGATATCCTCCAGCGAGAACGCTTCTATCTTTTTCGCGAAATCCTCTTCCGGCAGATCGACGCCGGACGCCCAGTAGATCTGGCGGAAATATTCCACCAACGGCAGTTCGTGTGGATTGTGGGCGGCAATCCTGCGCACGCGGGGACTGACGGTGAATGTCACCTCGACCATCTCGTCAAGGGTCGGCGAATAGCCCTCGGAGCACAGCGCGCAGGTGTATTCGTCCTTCTGCAGGGTTTTCAGCGTGGCGTTGGTGTCGAGCACGCCGCCACAGCCGGGGCATAGAACATTCCAGGAAATGTCGAAGATGCCCACCCGTGCCGCATGGAGAAAGGCGCTTATGGCGCGTTCCTCGTCGAGGCCATGCTTGCTGGCGAAGGCTGGCGCATTGATGCGGCAGAGTTCGCGGTCCTTGCCCTCCGCGATGGTTCGCCTGATCGCGTCGATTGCCTGCGGATCGACATCGGTCGATTGCCGCAGAAGCGAGAACAGGTCCTGAGCTTCGTTCATCGTGCAGGCTCCGGAAAATGCGCCCTGGAGGCGTCTTTGGTCCGAGTGCTCCATCTTACTTCGAAACGCATCGTACGGCCATTCGAATAGATAGGCCTGGTGACAGTTCAATTTCCATTCGGCGGATTTTCACCGGCCGCTAGCGGCACTATGATGGGCAATGGGGCATTCATCTTTGGGACTTTCTCCCATGCCGACATCCAACAACCCGCCATTTCCTGCGGCCCTGCGCTTTTTTTCTGTGGTGGTCATCATCGTCCTGATCGTCGGCGCCGGCCTGTTTTTCGCGCCTGTGCTGGTCAAGCCGCGCTGGCCTTGGGCCGTCACGCCGTTCAATGCCCGCTTCCTCGGCGGCTTCTATACCGCCGAAATGGTCGTGATGGCGGCGCTGCTGGTCTGGAATCGCTGGTCGCCCGGCCGGCTCGTGCTCGTCATGGCCTTCATCTTCACCGTCATCGTGTCGGCGGCTTCGTTCATCAATCTCGGCTATTTCAACTTCGAGCGCAAAGCGCCCTGGCTCTGGTTTTTGGTCTATCTCGCTTCGGTCGCGGTATCCGGGCTGTTCCTGTGGCGGGCCAGGGCCCGTCCTTCTGCAAAAGGCGTGACCTTAAACCCCGTATGGCGCGGCTACATGCCGGTGGAATTGGCGATCCTTGGGCTCTATGGCGTCGGCCTGTTGCTGTTTCCCCTGACATTCGGCAGCATCTGGCCATGGCCGATCGATGCCTTCCACGCTCAGGTCTACAGCGCCATCTTCCTGGCCGGTGCGGGCGGTATATATCTCGTCTGGAGAAGCGCGCCGCGCGAGGAACTGCTGGTGCTCGGCTTGGCGCAGTTTCTGGTTGGCCTGCTTGCCATCCTTGGCCTCGTTATCACCGACGCTGCGGTGCACCGGATCGACTGGACAGCGACCGGGACATTGTGCTGGCTCGCCCTTTTAGGCTGGATCGGCATCAGCGGCGTCTTCAAACTCTACGCCGCCTCTCGGTATTTTAGCTCGCAATCGGCGTCATAGGCTGCAGAGACGGCTGGATTTTCAGGTGACGTCCGGTGCATCGTGCCGGGCCGATAGCCTTCGCCGGGAACGCCATGACCAGCACGACCTCGCCATCCTCCGAGAAAATCCAGCCGCAGCTCCGGTCCGTCCGGCCAAGCGATGCGGAGGCGCTTTGCGCTATCTTCAACATGCCGGGCTTCCGCTCGGGCACGCTCAGGATGCCCTTCGAGATGGTGGAGCAGGTGGAGCGGCGCATCGCCAAGTCCGGCCAGGAAACCACTTGGATCGTTGCCGAGTTGGACGGCAGGGTCGTCGGCCATGGCAGCCTGGTCGTGCAGGGTTCGCCGCGCCGTTCGCATATCGGCGAGATCAATATCGGCCTTGACGATGCCTTTGTTGGCAAGGGCATCGGCTCTGCCATACTTGGCGCGCTGCTTGACGTGGCCGACAACTGGCGCGCCCTGAAGCGCGTCGAATTGACCGTCTATGCCGACAACGAGCCGGCCATCCGTCTCTACACAAGTCACGGCTTCGAGGTCGAAGGCCGGCATGTGAAGGCTGGTTTTACTGACGGGCAGTACCACGACCTCCTGAGCATGGCCCGGCTGCGGTTCTAAGATCCGCTGTTTGGCCCTTGGCTGTTTAGCCAATCTGACAACTCGTGCCGAGTCGGCGACAGGTGATTGCTAATGGAGAACTCCATAGGATACGGTCAATTGCGTCTCACACCATTTGATCGAGTTGACGAGCTGGGCCGGCCGCATCCAGCAAGTCTGGCCTCCCTTGGCGTTTGCACCGCAAGCGGCTAGACGGGACCAATGACCGCCGTTTTTGACCCAACCCCTACGCCTCCAGTCGAAATTCTGGCTGTGCTGTCGCTGCTCTGCCCGGAAGTCGTGCGTGACATCGAGCAGAACTGGAACGCGCCGGTTTCCGATTACGCCCGCTATCTGTGGCGGCCGGTGGCAAGGCCTGCATCGGGCCCGGCGATCGCTGCCCGCTCGATCCTGCGCGAAGTCCTGCATCAGCGCCTTGGTGCGATCATGCAGCCTGAAGAGATCGGCAAGGCCCTCGACGAGTTCGAGCACAGACCGGTGATTCAGTCCGGCCTGCACTGCCTGCTTCTGATGGACCGGATCACCTTCGATGCCCTCCTGCTTGCCTGGCTCGGCGCGGTCGAAAACGGGCTGTCGGCCTTCTTCGCTTTCATGGGGACGACGATGACCATGGAGACAATTGGCCGGGAGGGGCCGGGATGGCTCGATGTCGGTGACGACAAGGTCAACCTGTTTGGCATAGGTCGCCGCAAACTGTGCAAAAAAAGCGCCTGCGCGGCCGGTCCTGTCACCCTCAACAAGCGCGCGCTCGAAGCGGTGGGCGACGAAACGGATGCCAGCCGCTGGCTGGGCATGCTGCTTGCCAGTCAGGACAAGGTGTTTGGAACCGCCGCCGATGCGCTGACAGCCCTCAACGAAGATCTGGTCGCCGATTGGGATCGTTCCGGCATGGCCCTGCCGGTTTTCATCGATGACCGGCTCGCCGCGGCTGCCATGGCGCGGCATCTGGAATATGATGGCAGCCTTCTTTCCAGGCTGCTCATCGAGCCCGCAAGACGCCAGCGTCTCGAACGTGCCTTGCAAGAGGCCGCATCGAGCCCGTTTGGCCGTTTCCTGCCCAATGCCACGGCCTATTTCTGGGGCATCCGCGAGGAGCGCGTGCGCAAGCTCGTCCTCGAGAACGGGCACCTGATCGAGCCCGACAGGCCGCATGGCCTTTCTATCCCGTTCGAGCGGCCGCATCTCAGGCAGGCGCTGCTGGACGGCGTGTTGCTGCCGAACGCGTTCCTGGTGTTCCTCGTTCTTGCCATATTGCCGCGCGTACGGGTTGTGGGCGGCCTGAGACAGATTGGATATGTAGCGCTTTTCCACTCGATCCTGCTGGCTGCGCTCGACGAAAACGCGCCGGAAGAGCGCGATCTGGCTGCGGAGTTGCAGGTTCGGGAAAATGCCTGGGGCATGCGGGTCATTGATGAAAAGAGCTCGGTCCGCGAGCAGCTTGCCGGTCTGCCGGAAGGGGCGCTCTTCCCGGACCTGCTCCGGCAATACCGTTTGCGGACACTTGCCGAGACGACCGACGACCTGAAACTGGTTCGCGAAAACGCCCGATGGCGCAAGATCGGCCAGGCTGAGATCAAGGCGAGCTAAGCCCTGCTTCAGGTTGATTTTCTGGTGCGCAACCGCAAGCGACGGCGATCTGTCGGTGAGCCTCTGGCGTCTGATCCGGCCGCTTCCTTGACGCTGATGCCTTTCGGGATTTCGACGACGGCTTCCACCTCGATCGGCAGCGCCCTGCCACCGGACCCACACTGATCGCTTGATGTCCATTTGCGCTGCCGCTTGCTGGTCGACGGCTATCGGTTCATTCTTGTGAATACCTTGGCCGTGAAGTGCGTAGCGAGATCACGCCGTCACGGCCCCTAGTGAGGTCTTGTTCGATGGACTGCTCGGGCTGCGGTTTCGAGGTTGAGGGCGGTTACGCTTTCTGTCCGAGGTGTGGCAGGCGCCAGCCCGTGCCATGCGCCAGTTGCGGCTACCGCTGCGCACCTGATTTCGAGTTCTGTCCGAAATGTGGGGCAAGCGTCGGTGCGCCCGCAAAAGCCGTCGAACGGCCTGCTCCGACGCCAAGCCGGACCATTGTGCAGCCTTCTCGAACTCCGTCGCTGCTTCCGAACATCGAAAGCGAAGATGGGCTGTATCCCGTCTCTGACGCCGATCGCCGGACGGTAACGGTCCTGTTCGCCGACCTTTGCGGCTTCACGACACTCAGCGAGCAGCTCGACCCCGAGGTCATGCAAGCGCTGCAGAACGAACTGTTCAAGGAATTGACGGCGGCCGTGCGAAACTTTGGTGGTTTCGTCGACAAATTCATCGGCGATGCACTGCTCGCTTTGTTCGGTGCGCCGGTTGCGCATGAGGACGATCCGGAACGTGCGCTTCGCGCCGCTCTCGACATGATCGCCCGGACGGCGCGGCTCGGCGAAAGCACCCCCCACTCCGGCTCGGCTCTGTTACTCCACATCGGCATAAACACTGGTCCGGTCGTTACTGGCGGATTGGGAATCGGCACCGCCAAGTCTTATTCGGTGACCGGCGACACAGTGAATACGGCGCAACGCCTGCAATCGCTGGCCGCACCGGGTGAGGTGCTGGTAGGCGAACTCACTCACCGGCTGACCCGGCATGCCTTCTCTTACGAGTCGCTGGGTGATGTCGTGTTTCGCGGCAAGGCTGGCAGTGTGCTCGTCCATCGACTGGATGCACCGCTTGCTACGCCGCGTGCAGCGCGTGGGCTCGAGGCGCTCGGCCTCAGTGCGCCGATAATAGGTCGTGGTGCGGAGCTCAATAGAATGATGGCGAGCCTTGACCAGGCGTGCAGCGGCTCGGCCCAACTTGTCCGCCTCGTCGGAGAAGCCGGTATCGGGAAGTCGCGGCTGGTGAAGGAGTTCGTCGCCCGCGTCGGCGACGAGGATCGTTTTCGCAACGTCGCCGTGCGGCTCGCCACGTGCTCACCGCTGGGCGAACAATCATTTGGCGCCTTGGGCGCAGTGGTGCGCAGCGCTGCCGGGATGATGCAAAACGACAATGGGGACGAAATGCGGAGGAAGCTCGCAGGCTTGCTTACCGATCTCGGCCTGCAGGGCGAGGAGGCGAAGCGGCTGATTCCTTTGCTCTACCATGTGCTCGGCCTTAGTGACCCCGATGCCACCTTGCAGCATGTCGAGCCCGAGCAGCTGCGGCGGCAAATTCTCTACGCACTCCGCACAATCATCGAACGGCGGCTTGCGTTGTCGCCGCTGTTGATTGTCGTCGAAGACCTGCACTGGGCCGACGCCGTGTCGCTCGAGGCACTACGTTTCGTGATGGACAGGCTGGAACGCACGCGGTTGATGTTGCTGGTCACGCATCGTCCGGCGCCGGACAACGACCAGCTCGACTCAAGTCGGGTCAGTCACACAGCGCTCAGGCTTTCGCCGCTCAACAGTGATGACGGACGCAGCCTGCTGGCGGCGCTTTTCGGTGAGAGCTGGGTAAACTCCGCAGGAGGGCTTCTCGACCAGATCCTCGAGCGCGCGGGCGGCAACCCCCTTTTTGTCGAGGAGATCGTTCGCGGCCTTATCGATCGCGGTGTACTGATGCGCGAGGGCCAGCGATGGCGGACTGTGGCAGGCGAAATCGCAACCGGCATTCCCGCTACTATCCAGGCAATGTTGCTTGCTCGCGTCGACCGGTTGCCCCAAGAGGTGCGCCGGTTGGCCCAGGAAGCCGCGGTAATCGGCCCGCGCTTCGATGCCACACTTCTGAAAGCCGTGACAGCTGACCCCGGCCGGCTAGAAGCCGGCTGCGAACTGCTTTGCGATGCGGAAATCATCGAGGAAGTCGCCGGATCAGGCTCGGTCTCGTCGCAAAGCTACCGCTTTACGCAGACATTGCTGCAGGACGTGATCTACCAGAATCTGCTCCTGCAACGCCGGACCGACATCCACGGGCGGGTCGGTGCAGCCTTTGAGCAACTGTGCGCCGACAAGCCGGAACGGCTCGAGGATTTGACCGTGCTCGGTCATCATTTCGCACAGAGCGCCGAGCGGGAGAGGGGCGCGCATTACCTGCAGGCGGCGGGCGATCGCGCTCGCATGATATACGCCAACGACGACGCCCTTCGTTTCTACGAGCGAGCACTGACTGCGTTGGGCGCGATCGGACAAACACCGCTCAATCTGGCAATTGCAGAGCGCATTGCCGATTTGAGCGGCCCGGCAGGCCGCCGCGAGGTCGCGCACCACCACTACGAGACGGTGTTGCAGGCATACCGCGAGTCAGCCAATCGTGTCGCGTCGGCGCGCGTTTTGCGTAAGATCGGTCGGCTGCTCTGGGACGTCGGCAAGCGGGACAACGCAGAATCCCGCTATGCTGAAGCGGCAGCTCTCCTCGATGGGGCGGATGCCCCGATCGAGCAGGCGCATCTCTGGCAAGAACGTGGCCGACAGGCGTTCCGTAGCGGAGATCACGCTCTCGCGGCAAAATGGGCAGACGCGGCGCTGGATTGCGTACGCACTCTGACAATTGAGCATGTTTCCGAGGTAGGGCGTGATGCCACTCTTGTGACCGCCGAGGCACTTAATACCAAGGCTGTTGCGCTGGCTCGCCTTGGGCGAAACCGTGAAGCCGTGCGTCAGGTTGAGCGTAGCATCGAATTGGCCGAAGCCGCCGGTCTACTGGGCGCGGCCTGCCGCGGCTACACCAATCTCGGCGTGCTTTACACGACCATCGATCCGGCACAGGCGATGGAAGTCTGTCGGCGCGGTCTCGAAGTGGCGCGCCATATTGGTGATTTGGGTTTCCAGGCGCGCCTCCTCGCCAATCTGGCGGTCGCTTGTTGTACTTTCACGGATCGCTGTCCAACGGAGGGCGTGCCTGCTGCCGAGAAGGCCATCGAGATCGACCGGGCGCTCGACCAGCGCGAGCACCTGCCGGTGCCGCTGATCGTGCTTGGGCAGATCCACCAGTGCCACGGCCATCCGGAACTGGCGGTTGGCTTGTTCCACGAAGCACTGGACGTGGCCCGCGAAACGGGCGAACCCCAACTGCTGTTTCCGTGCTATGATGGTCTCGCAACGCTTAATCTCGACCTCGACAATCTTGCCGAGGCCGAACGCTATTTTTCCCTGGCGCAGGGTATATGCGTCCAGCACGGGCTCGACCCGGAAGCGCTTGTGGTGCTGCCTTTTCTCGACTAGCCGGGTTGGAGGTTGGAAATGTCCGCGCGTAGTGACTTGGTACCGCTTCAACCGGGCGACCGTGCGCCGAACTTGGTACTCGACGCCATTACCCAGGAAGGCAAGATCGCGCTTGACGATTTTCGCGGACAAAAACCGGTGCTGGTCGGCCTGTTTCGAGGTCTGCATTGTGCGTTTTGCCGGCGCTATATCGCCGCCCAGGCGCGGCTCGATCCGGAGCTGCGCGAAAAGGGCGTGGAGAGTCTGACGGTGGTCAACACGCCGATCGAACGGGCGCGTCTCTATTTCCGCTACCACCCTATGCCGAATCTGCTTGCGGCTTCCGACCCTGAACGCGTTTCACATCGTGCTTTTGGACTGCCCAATCTCGAATTCACCCAAAACGAGACGAACTGGCCGTACAAGGTCTCGATGGCAGCGGTAAAGGATATGCGGGTCGACATACCAGGCGAGTTGCCCGGTCCTATGGATCCTATTGCGGCCACCGAAATCCTCAACAAGAAGGACCATTACGAACTGACCGAAGCCGACGAGCAGATGATGGCAACAGGACACGGACAACTGGTCGGTCAGTTCCTGCTGGACCGGCAGGGGATCGTCCGCTGGAGCTTCACGGAGGTTCCAGAGGATGGGCAATACATGTTTGGGGCGCCAAGCCCGCAGGAGCTGATGTCAGCCGTGTCCCAAGTCGCCCAATAGACTTGCGAACGAGGTAAACGGGCAGGACACCTGAAATGACACTGACAAGTTCACCGCTCTTCGAGCACGGCCTCGACCCTGGCAACAAAGTCATCGAGTGAGCGATCCCCGCGAATCTCGATGCGCGGAAGGTCGATGGGATTGCAATCGAGGTCCGCCGGCCCGTGTCTGCCGCCGAAGCCGATCCGATAGCCGCACTCCCTGGCCAGCCGGCCAAGCCGTCGGTCAGTGACAGAGAAGGGTGCCGCGAACGCCGTGGTTGGCCGACCGGTCCACCGTTCGATGAACATACGAGAGCGCAGGAGCTCGGCGGCCAAGTCAGAGCTCGACAGACCATCGATCGCGCGATGCGTCGCCAGATGGCTTCCGAAGAACGCACCTTCGGCGGCCAGGCGTCGCACCGTCCCGGCGTCCATAAGCTGCGTCGGCGGACCGCTGTCGGCGTCCCACAGTGCACTTTCACCCACCAGGTCCGTCACCAGGAACACTTCCGCGGTCAGGTCGTTCGCGCGCAAGATCGGCCAGGCATGGTCGGCAAAGTTCTGGAAGCCGTCGTCGAAGGTGATGAGCACTGGGCGACCAGCGAAAGCTTGACGGTTGGCGATGGACCATTCCAGCTGCTCGGACATGACCGCGTGAAAGCCATTGGCGCGCAGCCATGCCATCTGGCTGTGGAATGCGGCGGGCGTGAGCCGAAAACGGGCGAGCGCGGCCGGACCTTCATCGGAGACGCTGTGATACATGAGGACAGGGAGACGCTGGCGCCGCTCGCTACGCGCAACGTCGCGGCGCAGGGCCCGCGCCCCGCCCCAGATGATATTTCGCGCGACCCCGATTTCGATAGGCGCGCGGATTGGCACATGATCGATCACCGGTTCCGTCGCCACATCGTCCGGCGACAGGCGGCGGAAGCGGTCTATGCGGTAGAGCTCGGTCTGGATCGATTGCTCAAGCACGAGGCCTTCGGTCGCTGCCAGCGTCTCCGAGATCGCTTGTGCACCGAATGTGTTCCAGTCGAAGCCCGTTCTTTCGACATTGTCACGCAGCACAAATGCGTGTGCGCTGATGAATCTGCCGCCGGGCGCCAACGCCTCAGCGAATTTTTTGGCGATGCGCCGCAACTCGGCGAGATCATTCAGATAATAGAGCACTTCCGAACAGAAGATCAGATCCATCTCACCCGGCAGCGTGTCCGCAGCGAAATCCAGTACGCCGAACTCAACATTCGGCTGATCGCTGCATCGCGCGCCTGCTCGCTCGACGGCTATGGCGGAGATGTCAGTTGCGGTCAAATGGCCCACACGCGGCGCCAGCTGCCGCGTGAAGTGGCCCTCCGCGCAGGCCAGCTCAAGCGCCCGTCCGATGGGACCGGCAGGCAGGATTTCGAGCTGCCGCTCATATTTTTCCTGCTCATAGCGCGAACCGTAGTTCCAGGGATCCTCGGTCGCGAAATAGCCATTCCAGAACGACGTGCGATCCTTGTCGTGCCTGGGCCGTGCGCGGCGCGGCGCCGCAGGAGGCTCCGCAGGTTCGGCGCTCGACCGAACCAGCTCCCGCGCTTGCGCGGCCAATTGCGCGAGTTTGCCAAAGTGGCTGTCCGGATCAGGCCCGCGTTCGGCTGTGGCTGACAATGCCTCGGCTGCGAGCGTGTTTGACGTGTCGGCGCCGGCGGCATGTTGCGGTACCGGTGATCGTCCCGCAAACCTTGCCGCACTGTCTACAAGCCGCTCAGGGGGCACGACATTCAGGATCAACTCAATCCAATGGCGCCTTGTCACTTTCCCGAGTACGCCGAACTGCACGACAGCCTCGATCTGGCCATCCATCATCAGATAGGCATAAATTTGATCGATTCCTTCCGGAAGCTCGATCGGGGTCGGATTTCGAATATCGACGCGAATTCCAAGCGTCCGCGCCAGCCTGCGCGGCGCGGCAAGATCGTCGACGGCGAGAAGCATTTGCTCAAGGTGATACTGGACGCGGCGACCCGCGACGGGATCGTCCCAGACCTTGCCAAGTTCGGTGATCAACTCGGTGAGGGAGCCGCCGAACCTGCCCCACCTGGCAGCCAATTGCGCTGGCACCGTTAGGCTTCCTACCATAAGGCCATCGAAGGCCACTTTGGCGATGTCACGCGCCCACTTACGTCCTGCCGGGAGCGCGCGCAGGGACTGCGGAGCGATCGAGCGCAAGCCGCTGCCGCAATCCGACGCGGCGTTCCACAACGCGAACCACGCGAGTGCCTCGGCGGCGGTGCCGCCGTTCGCCTCGATCGCTCCATTGGCATGAGCCGATGCCGGCTGTTTGACCCTGGGATCAGGAGAAAAGCCGCGGGCGATCACGATTTTCGCATCTGCCAGCATCTGCGTCGAATTGCGGGAGAGCGCGTTGGGGCTGATACAATAAAAAGCGAGCGGCTCGTCGACCATCACCCAATTTTTGCCTAGACGTGCGAGGCGCTGCCACAGATCCCAGTCCTCGCAGGTGCGCAGCGACACATCGAAACCGCCCAACTCGACAATTGTCTCCCGGTCGACGAGCAGCGCGTGAGTGCGGATGGCACACCGGCGGGCGAATGTTTCGAAGGGCTGGATCGCAACCTCCGTCGGGATGCTCGACGGGGTGAGTTCGCCATCGGGCATGACGCGCCGGGAACCGCAATAGGCGGCGACTGCATCGAGCGCGGTTTTCAGCGCGGCCAGCATTTTCGCAAGGAAGCCGGCGTCCACCCAATCGTCCGCATCCAGGAACATGAGCCAGCGTCCGCGCGCTGTCGAAATCCCGCTGTTGCGCGCGCCGGCGGCGCTATACGCGCAAGAGCTCAACGTCCGAAACCGGGCATCGCGCTCCACATAACCGGCGACAATCGCGGCGGTGGCGTCTGTCGAGGCGTCGTCGACGATGATCACCTCCCAGTCCGTTATTTCCTGATCGAGAAGGCAATCGAGTGCGCGCGCCAGCGTTACCTCCGCGTTGTGCGCAGGAACCACGATTGAAACCAAGGGATTATGCGCCACGCCGTCTTACCCGCGCCTGGTTCGAAGGTAGAACAAGAGCCCCGAAACAAAGCCGGCGATTTCCTGGCAAAGGAAACGGTCCTCAGGGACGCTGCGTCCAAACAGTGTTCTGCGAATTCTTCCGAGCCGCCGCGACGCCACTATTGGGCTGCAAAGGGAACTTGCTCCTGTCGTGGTACCGATGCTGGAAGCCTGGCGCCGCATTCGCATCCGTGCCGCCGAGCTTGGGCGCCAGCTGTCGCAGATGCACGTCAAAGCAAGCACGCCGCATACTCATGTCGATCCCCGGAATCGGCGCCATGACCACAAGCTGCGGTCCCTGGCGCCGTACGAGTGAAATAGCTATGGCAAACTGACGTCCTTTGCAATCGGGGCGCAATAAAGCAAGCCACTGAAGCTTTGATGTGAATGACTGCAGTTATCGGGACTACTGCTCCCCTGCTATCGACCGAAATGCCTCGATACCGAGGTGCACTCTCGAACAGCCATTCTCCGTGCGAAAGAACACCTTCCTTCTACCGTTGGACCCGCATCCGAAGCTGATCGTCGCAGTATACAGCCGGATGCGAGGCAGTATGTGTACCGCCATGTCATCTAATTTAGATATTTCTAATGAGTCCGCGCTACTTAATTGAGCTCCAGTAGCTATAGCCTGATATTGTATTGCTCATTTCGATAGTAGATTTCATCCAATGGTTGATTAGACTAGCCGATTATGGCCTCTATAATAAGAGATGCGAAAGCTACACCAGTCGGAACTCGTTTATTTGCTGCTAGTCCAAGAGATGTAAAAGGGACGCACGAATTGGCTTAAGTCAAGAAGATTCCGGCTTGCGAGCCGGGTATTTTGCTGACATTCTTATCCGTTTCTGAGTTTCGCACTGTGGCAGTTGTTCAAAAGAAGGGGCACAAGGATGGCCAAGGAATCTTCGAATAGCGCTTCTCCAGCAAATAAAGCGGACGTAAATCTGATAGGTAATGCAGACGGAAACGGGCTGGCCTTCATGGCGGCCCAGGCTCGCGAGAGCGGAGGCCCCGGCGATGCTGTAGGTGTCGACAAGATACGTGATCTGCTGTTCGGCAACCAGATGCAGGACTATGACCGCCGTTTTTCCAAGCTTGAAGAACGGTTCTTGCAGCGCTTCAAGGATGTCGAATCCGAGGCCAAGCGCAATCTTGAAATGTACGAGTCAAATGCAAAGAAGCAGGTCGAATCGCTTGCGGCGCAATTGCGGAACGAAAAAGATGCACGAGCCGAGGCCGACAAGGAGATTGACCGGAATCTTCGCGAGCAAAATCAGGCGCTTGAAAAGCAGGTGCGCGCGTTGTCGGATCAATTGAGCGAGCTAGAGCGCGAAGTTGCGGACCGGATAAATCGAAGCGATCAATTGCTGCGTGAGGAAATCAAGCAAAAGAATGAAACCATTCAGATGGTAATGGAGAAAATGTTTTCCGATCTCAGCAACGTCAAGACCGACCGAAATCTTTTGGCTGGCCTGTTTGTCGAGGTTGCAAAATGTCTAAATCAGGATCCCGTCGGCAGCAAGAGCAACTCGGAACGTAGCTGGAAAGTGAGTTGATCGGAACTTGACGTCGACCGTCGACCCAATCAGCCTTGCTCAAAAAGCAGCTTCGAACGATACAGAGATTGATCGCGAGGCTCTGGCTAGTCTTTTGGTCGAAATTGCCCGGAACGTTGATCCGGACTATCGTGCGCGTTTCGACGGAGTTCCAACCGCCGATCCTCGCATGGCAACGCTGCGCCAGTTGCTGGTGGGCCGCGAGATTTCGGAGCTTTCACGAGTTACGCACCTGCTCGACGAACCTGAGCAGCTTGCGTCTGCAGTTGGGGGTGTTCTCCCCAGTGCAGCCGCACGTGCGCCTTATGCGCAACTCGGAGAGGCCCTGGCGCCAGCTGTCGAGAGGGCCGTGCAACGGTCCATCCAGAAGAGCCCGCGTACGCTAACGGATATATTATACCCGGTGTTTCTGCCGGCAATTCGCAAGTCGATCGGGGAAAAGATCGATCAGACCTTTCAGTCGCTGAATGAAACTTTAAGACATATATTTACCTGGCATGGGCTAAAGTGGAGATTTGAAGCTTGGAGAACGGGTGCAAGCTTCTCAGAAGTTGTTCTTAAGCATTCTCTTGTCTATCGTGTAGAGCATGTCTTTCTCATCAACCGCAATTCCGGGCTTTTGATAGCGCATGTAACTGCCGATAACGCAACGAGCGAAGACCCTCAACTCATTTCTTCGATGCTTAGTGCAATTCAAGATTTTGTGAAAGACTCATTTAACGAGAAAGAACAAAGCGGCCTGGACACTATCCGTTTCGGGGAGCTTCGTCTCTGGTCGGAAGTTGGACCGTTTGCGACCTTGGTCGCGGTGATCCGGGGAAATCCGCCAGAGGAATTACATGAAATCGTTCGCGATGTGTTGTTTCGCATCCATGATGAATACTCACAGGCTTTAGAGCAGTTTGACGGCGACAGTTCGCAGGTGGCCGGCATAGAGACGCAGTTGCATTCCTGCGTTGAACTGAAGCAGGAGGACTCAAACCAGGGATTTCCGTGGCTGGTGGTGGCTGCAGTCCTGCTGGTTTTGATTCCGGCGGGCGGTTGGTTCTTTCTTTCCTGGCAATCCGGGCAACGCTGGCAGGCCTATGTGTCGCGGCTGGGGACCCAGCCGGGCATCATCGTTGCCGAACAAAAGGTGCGCGATGGCCAATTCTATATTGCCGGCCTGAGAGACCCGCTTGCCGCCGACCCGCAGGCTTTGCTGTCCGGAACGCTGATCGATCCTGCCCGCGTTCATTCGCAGTGGCAATTCTATCAGAGCCTTGATCCGGAGTTCGTGCTGAAGCGGCTGACGGCGTCGCTGGCTCCGCCGAAATCGGTTCGGCTTTCGATCGTCGAGGATCGCATCGTTGCCGAGGGTGAGGC
>NZ_JBVVPX010000029.1:0-32863 GCF_055811375.1 Mesorhizobium sp. WSM4848 | reverse complement strand
CTGACGGCGTCGCTGGCTCCGCCGAAATCGGTTCGGCTTTCGATCGTCGAGGATCGCATCGTTGCCGAGGGTGAGGCGCCCGACACCTGGATAGATCGGGCACGCGCAGCGGCCCGACAGCTTGAGGCAGGCGGACCGGTATTCGACATCTCCAAGGTTCGTGATGTGAGCCCCGAAGCACGCGCGGCGGAGCACTGGCAGCATTATGTGTCGCGACTTGAGGCCCAACCCGGGATCATCGTCGCCCAACAAACGGCGAGGGGCGGACATTTCTACATTTCCGGCCTGAGAGACCCTCAGGCCGCCGACCCGCAGGCTCTGCTGTCCGGAACAGGGGTTGATCCGGCTCGCGTTCATTCGCAGTGGCAATTCTATCAGAGCCTTGATCCGAAGTTCGTGGTGAAGCGACTGATGGCGTCGCTGGCCCCGCCGGATTCAGTACGATTTTCGATCATTAAGGATCGCATCGTTGTCGTGGGTGAGGCTCCTGCCGCCTGGATAGATCGGGCGCGGGTCGCCGCCCAACAACTGGCCGCGGACGGACTCTCTCTAGAAATTTCCGAGCTGCGCGAGTTGACCCCTCAGAAACTCACTCATTTGAGGGAGGCTATTCAAGCGGTCGACATTCTCTTCGATTCTGGCAAGGCTGTACCGGGACCAGAGCAACTGCCAGTTCTCGACAAATTGGCGAATCAGTTGAAGGAATTGGCCAAGGACGCCCGCAAGGCAGGCGTAACAGCACAGTTCATGTTGACCGGCCATTCGGACGCCGTGGGCCGTGAGACGGCCAACGCGTCGATCAGCGCCGCCCGCGCCGAGACAGTTCGTGCGCTTCTCAAGAAGCGCGGCGTCGCTCCGGAATCGCTTTTGGTTCGCGGCGCGGGCACCTTTGAGCCGGCGGAGACTGAGAATAGCCGAACCGGGAGCTCCGCCAATCGCAGAGTTTCGGTTACGGTAAACTTCCACTAGGGCGGAGCCCAGGATATTGCAAAAAAAGATCTGCATGTTGGGGGGGTTCGCTGTCGGGAAGACGAGTCTGGTTCGCAGGTTTGTGCAAAGCATCTTTTCAGAAACCTACTTGACCACGGTGGGAGTGAAAATCGACAAAAAGAGTGTCGCATTCCCGGACAAAACCGTGGATCTGATTTTGTGGGATTTGGCCGGCGAAGACGATATCGGCTCATTCCGCGTCAGCTATGTGCGAGGCGCGAGCGGGCTCGTGCTTGTCGTCGATGGAACCCGCGCCGCTACTCTTGCCGTGGCGCTCACGCTGCGCGAGCGGGCCGAGGCCGAATTCGGCCCTATGCCGTTTGTATTGCTGTTCAACAAATCCGATCTGGCCGACCGATGGGCAATACCGGATAGTGAGATTAACGAACTGAGGCAACTTGGATGGAAAATCTATCTAACAAGTGCGCTTTCGGGTGAACATGTTGATGATGCGTTTCGTCAGCTTGCTTCGATGGTTGCCGAATAGACCATGCATGGATTGCCAAGAGAAGTCCGAAGCTGGATTTACGATTTCTTCCACAACGAGCACTCTGTCGCATTTCTGAAAATTGACGCCCAGCTTTGCATCGCTGCGAAGGGCGGTAGTGTTGAACATTACGGCCTGTCATCACTTTGCATTGGCAAGCCCGTAGCCGAGCAGCTTGCATTCATGGAAGGCTTGCTGCCTTGCCCGGAGCTTCCATATCATATGGCCATGGTCGAACTGCCCAGCGGGCGTGTCGCGGACCTTCATCTTTTTGCTGACAATGACTTCGTATGGCTGCTCTTTCTTGACGCCACTGCCGAACGCGACAATAGGCAGCGGCTTCAACAGAAGGCTTATGAAATGACACTCCTGCAAGAGAGGGAGCGTCAACTCAACGAAAAATTACAATTGACGAACGAGGCGTTGAGGCAGAGCCAAGAGGGATTGTCGCGTGAATACCAGCGCGCCGAAAGCCTACTCCTCAACATTCTTCCGGCGTCGATCGCGGAGCGGTTAAAGGCGGACGAACAAATTGCAGACAGCCATGCTGACGTGAGTGTGCTTTTTGCCGACATCGTCGGCTTTACGGAAAGAGCGCGGAATGTCGGAGCCGAGACGACGCTCGCTATTTTAAATTACTTCTTTAAGGCGGCGGATCTGCTCTCGGAACGATACGGCTGCGAAAAGATCAAGACAATCGGCGATTGTGTGATGGTGGTCTCTGGCCTGCCCGTCGCGCGATCCGATCATGCAGAAGCCCTTGCGCACTATGCACTTGAACTGCGGAAGGCGGTTAAGCGCGAGCGCTTCGCAGGAGAACCGATAAGACTCAGAATTGGAATTCACTCAGGACCAATCGTCGCGGGCGTCATAGGCAAAAGGCGGTTTGCCTATGACCTGTGGGGCGAGACCGTTAATCTCGCCGCACGTATTCAAACGTCAGCGGAGCCCGATGAAATCCGTATTTCGGATGCAACTCGCAAACTGCTTGGACCAAATTTTGCTTGCGACCCACTCGCGGAAACGGAACTGCGTGGTACAGGTCGTGTGCGAATGTGGCGGCTCCCGGCCTGATTTGCCGGTTTGCAATGCCGTTTGAGGACATCGCCGAAAGACGCGTGTTCCTCGGCATGAGGTAATTGTCGCCAGATCGGCAACAGGCGCTGCTCGATTTCCTTGAAAAAAGTATCTTCGAACCCTGAATGGATCAGGCCTTCAAAGATTGCACTTCGGGTAAACATTGCCGTCTCCGCCCGAAAAATGGGCTAAGCGCCGCCGGGTCTGGGAAGTCTATTGCCGCCTTGGATGACACATTGCGTCACCCGGAGTGGACTTGCCGGGCTACTTCACGTCCGATTTAATGAACTGCTGCAGTTCCGGGGTCTTCGGCCTGCCGAAGAGTTCAACCGAAGGCCCCTCTTCCCAGATCTTTCCGTGATGCATGAAAATCGTCGTGGTCGCCACCCGGCGGGCAAAACCCATCTCGTGGGTGACGAGCAGCATGGTCATTCCGTTACGGGCGAGCGTTTCCAGCACGTTCAGCACCTCCTCGGTCAGTTCCGGATCGAGCGCCGACGTCACCTCATCGAACAGCATCACCTTGGGACGCATGGCGAGCGAGCGGGCGATCGCCACGCGCTGCTGCTGGCCGCCGGAAAGCTGGTCGGGATAGGCGTCGAACTTCTCCGAGAGGCCAACCATGCCGAGGACTTCCTCCGCGGTGGTTTTGGCTTCAGCTTTCGACACCAATTTGACGATCCGCGGCGCCAGCATGATGTTTTCGCCCACCGTCAGGTGCGGAAAGAGATTGTAGCTTTGGAAGACGATGCCGACATCGGTGCGCAGCTTGCGCAGCTCTTTCGGGTCGCGGCCAACGGCGTGGCCGGCAACTTCGATGCGGCCGGAATTGATCTTTTCCAGTCCGTTGATGCAGCGCAGAAGCGTGCTTTTTCCGGAACCGGAGCGGCCGATTAACGCAAATACGTCGCCCCGATTGACGGACAGCGAGACGCCCTTGAGGACTTCGACAGCTCCGAAGCTCTTGTGGACATTATCAATAAGCACTTCCGGCATGGAGCCTCCTTTCCAGCACACGCGACAGCTGGGACAATGGATAGCAGACGACAAAGTAGAGAGCCGCGACTGCGAGAAAAACGCGGAACGGCTGGAACGTCGCGTTGTTGATGAGTTGCCCGGCGCGGGCGAGTTCAACGAAGCCGATGATCGAGGTGATCGACGTGTTCTTAACCACCTGCATGGCAAAGCCGACGGTGGAAGGGAGCGCGATGCGTAGGGCCTGGGGCAGGATGACGTAGCGGTATTGCTGGGCTCGCGTCATCGCCAAAGATTCCGACGCCTCCCATTGCTGCTTGGCCACGGCCTGAATTGAGCCGCGCCAGATCTCCGCAAGGTAGCCGGACGCATAGATCGTCATCGAAATGCCGGCTGCGATCAAGGGCGGCATTTGAAAGCCGGCGAGGCTGAGGCCGTAATACGAAAGAAACAGGATCATCAGCACGGGAATGCCCTGGATGATCTGGATGTAGGTGGCGGCGGCAACTCGCACGGTCTTGCGCGTCGAGGTCCGCGCGAGTGCAATGATGAAGCCGATAAAACCACCACCGGAAAGCGCAATGACGGTCAAAAGGATCGTCCACTGCAGCGCCGAGAGAAGGAAACCGAATTCGCTGAAGCCGAAACTCCGGAGCGTCATGCCTGCACCTCCGCAAGGGAGATCGTGGCCTTGCGCGCCACACGGCGCCCGAACAGGCCCCAGCCGACGAGCGCCAGTATCGCGCGCAACGCCAGAGCGAGAGCCAGATAGATCAGCGTCACGACGATATAGACTTCGAACGAACGAAAACTTTGCGACTCGACAAAGGCTGCGGAAGCGGCAAGTTCCTTGGTCGAAATCGCCGAGCAGATGCTTGAAGCAAGCATCATCAGGACGAATTGGCTGCACAGCGCCGGATAGACTTTGGCGATTGCCGGCATGATGATGACATGGCGATAGATTTAAAAGGACGTGAACCCGAGCGCTTCGCCCGCCTCGATCTGCGACTTGTGGACGGCTTCTATGCCGGCTCGGATAATTTCGGTCGAATAGGCGGCGAGGTTTATCGTCATGCCGATCAGCGCCGCCGTCGTTGCGCTAACCCGGAGACCAATGCCGGGTAGCCCGAAATAGATGATGAAAAGCTGAACCAGGAATGGCGTGTTGCGGATGATCTCGACATACGCATCGACCATGAGCCGTACCGCCCGGCCATGCATCGAACGCAGCGACGCGAGGGCGATGCCGAGCAAACTTCCCATCACGATGGAGGCGGCGGACAACATGATCGTCAGCCATATCCCGGCGACAATCTCGTCGGTGTATTGCGCGATAGCGCCGAACTGGAATGTGTAAGACATTCTTGGTCCTCGATCGGAACGTCACCAACGAATTTGCCGGACGCAGATCGTCCGGCAAATTCTTTCGGAGATTAGAACAAAGGCAGTTGCGGCATCGGGGTGCCCGTCCACTTCGTCGCGATGGCGTCAAGTTCGCCGGAATTCTTCATCAGATAGATCGCGGTGTTGAGCCACTGGTGCACCTCGAAATCCTGGAGCGTGGTGGCCATGGAGTTGCCTTGCCGAAAAAAGGTGAAGCCGACCTGCAGGCCGGCGTCCGGCCGCTGCTGAATGATGGCGTTGGCAACCGTCGAGGGGAGCGCGGTCGCATCGACCTGGCCGGCAAAGAGCGCCTGAGCGGTTGTCGAATCGTCCTCGAACACGACGATCTCGAGCCCGGGCACGGCAACCCGCCGCAAAGCGGCTTCCTGTGACGAGCCCCGATTGACGCCAACGCGCTTGCCTTCGAGCTCTGATAGCTGGGCGAATTTCTGATCTGGGCCAGAGACGATCACCATGTTGAAGGCACTGTAGGGCTGGGTGAACATGACGGTCTTGGCCCGTTCTCCGGTAGGCGCCAGTGTGGCCACCAGGAAATCGACCTTGCCGGTCTGCAGGGCTGGGATTCGCGACGGCGGCGTCAGCGGAACGAGTTCCGCCTTCACTCCAAGATAACCGGCAATGAGGTTGGCGACGTCGACGTCGTAGCCCGTCGGATTGCCGCTTTCATCAACCATGCCCATCGGAGGCGCACCGGTCACGACGCCGATTCGGACGCTGCCGCGTGACGTGATCTCTTCCAAAGTGATGGCGCTGGCGGGCGCGGTGGCCATCGCTAGCATTGGGACGGCAAGGCTGATCGCGGCGAATATTGCGCGGATTTTGACAAGCGGTTTCATGGTGTTCTCCTCCGTGAAAGATCCCGAGGGGCCGACTGCGAGCGCCTATCAATATGTCCGACTCCAAGTGCATCCACCGGCATCTCCTAGAGCTTCGATGATGGAAAATTGGATCTGCACACTGCCCTTGGCGACTGCACAGGGCGTTTTCCGCGGGCCTTAGCCCCGCATTTGCGAGCGTGCCGATCTCTTTTCTCCTCCAACCGCCCTATATTGATGTTATCGATAACATAATGTCAAGTGCCCAGCGCGTGTTTCATGGATTGTTAGCCCAAATGCGCCAAAATACCGGAGATTCGCGGCTTGATTGCGCGTCTGAGCACATTCGCTTCAGCGAGTCCCCATAACTTGGCTCTACCTCGATGCTCGAGTTGTAACATTGTCGAGCAGTCGCAGGCGCCGAGATGGCTGATCGTTCTGATGCTGTGTCAACCCAGTTTGGAGCCGTTGGCCGTAAGGTAGACGGCATAAAGCGAAGTCGTGGCGCAGATGAAGAGTCGGTTACGGCGAGCTCCGCCGAAAGTCACGTTCGCGACGGTCTCGGGAATGCGGATCTTGCCGATTAGCGTTCCGTCCGGATCGAAGCAGTGAACCCCATCGCCGGCGCTGGTCCAGACGCGGCCTTTCGTGTCGATCCGGAAGCCGTCGAAAAATCCGCTGGCGCATTCGGCAAAGACGTCGCCGCCGCTCAGCCTTCCTTGGTCGCCGGCGCGGAACTTCCGGATGTGGCGGGGTCCTCCATCCAGGTGTGTGCCGCCCGTGTCGGCGACGTAGAGCAGTTTTTCGTCGGGGGAAAATGCAAGGCCGTTGGGCTTGATGAAGTCGTCGGCGACGCGGGCGACCGCGCCCGTCGCCGCATCGACCCGATAGACATGGCAGCCGCCGATCTCATGCTCGCCGTAATCGCCCTCATAGTCGTGCATGATGCCGTAGGGCGGATCCGTGAACCAGACCGCGCCGTCTGACGCAACCACGACGTCGTTCGGCGAGTTGAAGCGCCTGCCTTCGAACCGGTCCGCAACGATCGTGATCGCCCCGTCGAACTCCGTCCTTGTCACCCCTCGCGTCAGGTGCTCGCACGTGACAAGCCGTCCCAGATTGTCGACCGTGTTTCCGTTGCCGTTATTGCAAGGCTGGCGAAACACCGAGACCGAGCCGTCGGTCTCATCCCAGCGCATCATCCGATTGTTCGGAATGTCGGACCAGATGAGGTAGCGGCCCGGCCCGAACCATGCAGGCCCCTCCAGCCAGCGCCCGCCCGACCAAAGCCGCTCGACGCGCGCGTGCCCGACGAAGCAGGCGGCAAATCGCGGATCGAGCACTTCGAAACCTGTACCCTCAATCTCTCCAAACACTGGGCTAAGTTCTCCTGGTTATTGGAGCGGCA
Organism: Mesorhizobium sp. WSM4848; assembly: GCF_055811375.1. Lineage (NCBI taxonomy): Bacteria > Pseudomonadati > Pseudomonadota > Alphaproteobacteria > Hyphomicrobiales > Phyllobacteriaceae > Mesorhizobium > Mesorhizobium sp. WSM4848. The sequence continues at coordinate 25,707 of NZ_JBVVPX010000029.1, read as the reverse complement.
ACGGGCACTTGACCGGCGTGTATCGATCTCGTGCGGCGGCATGCGCGGCGCGACGGCTGTTGCCAGCGCAGCGTGATAGCGATAACATACATGTCGTAGCTTGATTTCCAAGGGGGCATGCATGAGGACAGGCGCGCGATGAATCCATGGCACGCTCGGTCGTTAGCGTGCGTCCCGCAACCGGCTTGCGGAGCGTCATGATGCCCAAGGAACTGAACGCCAAATCTCCCGAGAACCAGGTGCCGACGATGCTTGACGTGGCCCGCCGGGCCGGCGTCTCGGCCATGACGGTTTCGCGGGCGCTCAAGAAGAACGGCCGCGTCTCGGATGCAACGCGTGAACGGATCCTGGCGGCGGTAAACGAGCTTGGTTATGTGCTCGACCAGTCCGCAGGAAGCCTGTCGTCACGCAAGACCGGGTTTGTGGCCGCGATCATTCCCTCGATCAACAATTCGAATTTTGCCGACACCGCCCGCGGCATCACCGACGAACTGGAGAATACGGGTCTTCAGCTTCTGCTCGGCTACACCGACTACACGGCGGAAAAGGAAGAAAGCCTGATCGAGGCGATGCTTCGCCGGCGTCCGGAGGGAATTATCCTAACCGGCGGCACACATACCGATCTGACGCGGCGCATGTTGGAAAGCGCGGGCATTCCGGTGGTTGAAACGTGGGAATTGCCGCCGAATCCGATCGATCAGGTCGTCGGCTTCTCAAACGAGGAAGCGATGGCGCTGCTCGTCAGGACATTGGCGAGAAAAGGCTACCGGAAATTCGGCTATATCGGCGGTACGACGTCACGGGATACGCGCGGCAGCCAGCGGCGGGCCGGATTCGTCAAGGCGATCGAGGAACTCGGCCTGCCGCCAGGCCGCCTGGTTTCATTCGGCGTGCCTCCAATTTCGATCGAGCAGGGCGGACAGGCGGTCGTCGGCATGCTGGAGCGCTGGCCGGATACCGAGGTCGCGCTGTGCGTCTCGGATTTGTCGGCGTTTGGTGCGGTGATGGAGTGCAAGCGCCGGGGCATCCGGATTCCGCAGGACATCGCGATCGCCGGCTTCGGCGATTTCGAGATTGCAGCTTACTGCCATCCGACACTCACGACGGTGAACGTGGACTGCTACGGCATCGGCAAACAGGCGGCACGCAAGCTGATCCAGTCGATCAAGGGCGAGGACAACGGCTTGTCCCAGGAAATTATCTTGACCAGCTACAGGGTGGTGGAGCGGGAAAGCGCCTAACGCTCAACCATTCCGGCGATAGAGGCCGCACCCCAGCGAATTGCCCATCCGCTTCGACAGCAGGCTTGCGGGCGCGATTGGCGTTGGATCGGGAAGCGGCGAGCAGGACATCGACGTCGCGCGCGCCGCCCTGGCAGCGATCGGCGCCGATATGCTGTGAGCGATCTCGCTCCGGCAGCGCGGCCCTTCAGAAGGCGATCTGGACCTTCATCGACTTGTTGCGGTCGCCGGCGATCTCGAAGGCTGCGACGGCTTCGTCGAGTGGATAGATCCTTGTAAGCAGCGGTTTGACATCCACCCGGCGGCGGTTGATCAGGTCGACGGCAAGCGCGAACTCGTCGTGGAAGCGGAACGTGCCGCGCATCTCGATTTCTTTCGCGACGACGAGATTTTGCGGGATCGCCAGGTCGCCGCCGAGCCCGAGCTGCATCAGCACGCCGCGCGGGCTTAGAACCTCAAGACCGGCGCGAACGGCGCGCTCGTTGCCTGACGCCTCAAACATCACGTCGAAATATCCCTTGTCGGCGTTGTAGGCCGCCAGCTTGTCGGCGTCGGTCGCGACATTGATGGTGCGATCGGCGCCGATTTCCGCGGCTGTTTTCAAAACGCCGGCCATCACATCGGTTGCGACGATTTCCCGTGCGCCGTGCGCGCGGGCGGCGATGATGCAGAGCGCCCCGATCGGCCCGCAGCCCGTGACGAGAACCCGCTTGCCCAACAGCGAACCCGCCCGGCTGATGGCGTGCAGCGTAACCGCGAACGGCTCGGCGAACGCCGCCTCGTTGATCGAGACGTGGTCTGCTATCCGATGGCACTGCGAGGCATCGGCGACCAGCCGTTGGCGGAATGCTCCCTGGATATGCGGCATCGGCATGGCGCTGCCGTAAAAGCGCATGCTGAGGCACTGGTTCTGCTGGCCCTTCAGGCAGTAGCGGCAGGCATTGCACGGCCGGCTCGGCGAGACCGCAACCCGATCGCCTGTCTCGAGGCAGGAGACCCCCTCCCCGACCGCCCTGATCGTGCCAGCGACTTCGTGGCCGAGGATCATCGGTTCGCGCAGCTGGATCGCGCCGAAGCCGCCGTGGTTGTAGTAATGCAGGTCGGAGCCGCAGATGCCGCCGGCCTCAATGGCGATGTCGACCTGTCCGGGTTCGAGCGCGCCGGGGTCGGTTTCTTCGATCCGCAGATCCTTTGCGGCATGAATGACGAGCGACTTCATGGATGCGCCTCCTAAACGACCGGCGTCAGCAGGGCCTGCCCGCTGAAATGGGCGGCGAGATTGTCGCGCACGAGCTTGCCCATCGCCTTTCTTGTTTCGACCGTGCCGCTGGCGTGGTGCGGCTGCAGCACGACATTGCCGAGCGTCAGGAAACGCTCGTCGATCGCCGGCTCGTTCCAGAAGACGTCAAGCCCCGCCCCCTTGATTGTTTTCGATTCCAGCGCTGCGAGCAGCGCCGTTTCGTCGACCGTGCTGCCACGCGAGATGTTGACGAGTATGCCGTCAGGACCGAGCGCCTCAAGGACGGAGGCGTTGATGATGCTTTTTGTACTTTCGCCTCCGGCGAGCGTTACGATCAGGAATTCGCTGTCGCGCGCCAAATCCACGAGGTCGCCGACAAAGGCGTAAGGCAGGTCGCCGCGCCTGTTGATGTCGTAGTAGGAGATGGCACAATCGAAGGCGGCCGCGCGCTTTGCCACCGCGGCGCCGACCCGGCCCATGCCGACAATGCCGAGCTTTTTGCCGCAGACGCGAGTAACGAGCTGCATATTGGCCTTGGTCCAGCTTCCGTTCCGCACATAGGCATCCGCCTGAGGGATACTGCGCGCCACCGACAGCAGAAGACCGATGCCGATGTCGGCGACGTCTTCGGTAAGGACATCCGGCGTGTTGGTGACGCGTATCCTGTTCGCCCTGGCGTGGCCGAGGTCTATCGCGTCGGTGCCCACTCCGTAGCAGCAAACGATCTCCAGCTTAGGCAGCCTTGCCATGAGCGCGGCGCTGGCACCCAGTTCGCCGCGGGTTGCGACCGCGCGGATGGCATCCGCCGTTCCGGCGAGCAGCGCGTCCTTGTCCGTCGCCTCCCAGAGCTTATGCACCCGGTATTTTGCTCCCAGATCTTCCATGTCCCAAGCGGGGTAAGGGCCTATCATCAGGATGTCGGTCACCGGCTGGTCTCCTCCGAATTTTCACCTTTCCTATTGACTATGTTATCGATAACATTCATGTCAATAGGGTAGAAGGGCGGAGCAAGAAAATCGGATCGCCTGGAATCGTTTTGCCTTGCAGGGAGGTTGGAGTGAGTTCGCTTTTCGATTTGACTGGGCTTCGAGCCCTGGTTACCGGATCGAGCCAAGGCATCGGCCTGGCGCTGGCCGAGGGTCTGGCGCGTCATGGCGCCGAGATCGTGCTGAACGGCCGCAACGCCGAAAAGGTCGCCGACGTCGCTCGGGCGCTTGCCGGGAAGGGCTTCACGGCCGAGGGCGCGGTATTCGACGTCACCGACGGAGAGGCAGCCGCGAAGGGCGTCGCCGACATCGAGGCCAACATTGGACCAATCGATATTCTCGTGAACAATGCTGGCATGCAGTTTCGCGCGCCGCTCGAGGATTTTCCGGCCGACAAGTGGGATGAACTCCTGCGCACCAACATTTCGAGCGTCTTTTATGTCGGTCAGGCGGTGGCCCGTCACATGATCCCACGCCAGAAAGGCAAGATCATCAACATCGCCTCAGTGCAGAGCGAATTGGCCCGGACCAATATCGCGCCGTACACCGCCACCAAGGGCGCCGTGCGCAATCTGACGCGCGGCATGTGCGCGGACTGGGCCAAACATGGCCTGCAAATCAACGCGATCGCGCCCGGCTATTTCAAGACCCCGCTCAATCAGGCGCTGGTCGAAAATCCGGAGTTCTCGGCCTGGTTGGCCAACCGCACCCCGGCGGGACGGTGGGGCAATGTCGACGAACTGGTTGGCGCGGCGGTCTTCCTCGCTGGCCCGGCTTCGTCATTCGTCAACGGTCATACGCTTTATGTCGATGGCGGCATCACGACCTGCCTCTGAGCCGGCGCTCATCGTGGTGATGGGCGTCAGCGGCTGCGGCAAGACCAGCATTGGCGAGGGCATCGCCGCGCGCCTGGGCATCGGATTTGTCGAGGGCGACGCGCTGCACCCGCGCCAAAACGTCGAGAAGATGTCGGCCGGCGTTCCGCTTGACGACGCCGACCGCTGGCCTTGGCTGGACCTTGTCGGCAGGGCGTTGCGTACGGCACAAGGCGATGGCCTTGTCGTCACCTGCTCGGCGCTCAAGAAAGCCTATCGGGATCGCCTTCGCCAGGCGGCCGGAGGCGATCTGGTCTTCGTGTTCCTGGAAGGATCGCACAAATTGCTGCGGCAACGGATCGGCGAGCGGCGCGGCCACTTCATGCCACCCTCGCTGCTGGACAGCCAATTCGCGACGCTGGAAGATCCCACGGCCGAGCAGGGCGTGGTGACGGTCAACATCGCCGCGACGGTGGACGCGATCATAGACGCCGTGTGTGCACGGCTGGCGGAGATGGGGCTCGGGGCGCAGGTTCAGCAAATAAAGGGAACGTGAGATATGTCGCAAACCCCAGCAAAAATCGCAGTCATCGGCGCCGGCGTCATGGGCGCGGCGATCGCGTCCCGGCTTCTCGAGGCCGGGCAGGCGGTGACGGTGTTCGATCTCGACAGCGCCAAGGTATCCGGTCTTGCCGGCAAAGGCGCAGCATCCGCCGCCTCCGTCGCCGCCGCGACGCAGGCAAGCGATTTCGTCATCCTCAGCCTCAACCACGCCAACATAGTGCGTGCTGCGGTCTTCGGCGCCGAGGGCGTCGCTGAAGCAGCCGGACCCGGGAAGATCCTCATCGATATGTCGTCCATCGATCCGGTCGAAACCGCGCAAATGTCGAAAAAACTTGCCGACGAAACCGGCATGAAATGGGTGGACTGTCCGCTTTCGGGCGGCGCACCCGGCGCGCTTGCGGGCCGCCTGACGGTTATGGCAGGTGGCGACAAGGCCGATTTCGAGCGCGCCCGAACCGTCATGCAGCATCTTTGCGCGAACTACACGCTGATGGGCCCGAGCGGCGCCGGCCAGACGACCAAGCTGATCAACCAACTCTTTTGCGCCGTGCTGTTCCAGGCGGTCGCGGAAGCCGTGAAACTGGCCGAAGCCGGAGGCGTCGATGCAGCAGCAGTTCCCGCCGCGCTCGCCGGCGGTCGTGCCGACTCCAACATCATGCAGGAGTTCATGAAGAAATTCGCCGCGCGCGATTTTTCGCCGACCGGCCGGATCGACAACATGCTGAAGGATCTCGATTCCCTCCAGGCGTTCGCGCTGAAGACGAAGACACCGCTGCCGATGACCGGGCAGGTCGTCGAAATTCATCGCCTGCTTTGCGCGGCCGGTCTCGGAGCCCGCGATTCCGCCGAAATGATGCGCCTGCTCGACGGCAGGCACCAGGACTGACGCATGATTTACGCGGGCGGCGCTTGACTATCCCGACATGTTATCGATAACATATCCTATTAGCTTTGGGAGGAGCGTGCGTGTTCGGAAACAAGCTGGTCGAGTTTCAGTCGATTACAAAGGAGTTCGGCGGTACACGCGCGCTTTCCGACGTATCGCTCGATCTGCATGAGGGCGAAATTCTCGCCCTGCTGGGAGAGAACGGCGCCGGCAAATCGACGCTCATCAAGACGCTCGCCGGCATCCACACACCGGATGGCGGACGCATTCTGTTTCGCGGCGAGCCGTATCAGCATCGGCCCCCGCGTCCCAACCAGCGCCAGCAGGTCGCCTTCATCCACCAGGATCTGGGGCTGATCGAATGGATGTCCGTCGGTGAGAATGTCGGGCTGGCTCAGGGGTTTTCGCTCCGCTCGGGCCTTATCGACTGGCGCGCGACGGAAGAGCGGGCTCAGGCCGCGCTCAGCCTCGTCGGCTGCGATTTCGATCCGACGACGCGGGTCCAGGATCTCACCCGGACGGAAAAGTCGCTCGTCGCGATCGCCCGAGCGCTGGCAACCGAAGCCGATGTGCTCGTGCTCGACGAGCCGACGGCGAGCCTTCCCGCCGACGAGGTCGACCGATTGTTCGACGCGCTTCGTCCCCTGAAGCAGCGCGGCGTCGGCATGATCTATGTTTCGCACCGACTAGACGAGATTTTCCGCATCGCAGACAGGGTAGCCGTGCTGCGGGACGGGAAGCTGGTCGGCCGGAAGAAGGTAGCGGACACAAAGCCGGACGAACTGGTGGAAATGATCGTCGGGCGACCGGCGAGCCAGATCTTTGCCAAGGCGGCCACCAAGGCAGGCGCGACGATCTGCGCGGTGCGCGACCTGGCCTGCGCGGGAGCCGGGCCGGTTTCCTTCGACGTTCGCCGGGGTGAAATGCTCGGCCTTGTCGGGCTGCGCGGCGCCGGGCAGGAACTCATCGGGCGGGCGTTCTTCGGCTGCACAACTTTTGCGGGCGAGATTTCCATCGACGGCAAAACGCCCGATCTCTCCAGTCCCATTGCGGCGATGCAAGCCGGAGTCGGTCTCATCGCCCGCGATCGCGCCGAGGAGTCGATCGCGGCTGCACTCTCAATCCGCGAAAACACATTTATCAATCCGGGCGCGGCGAGGCGCAGCCTGTTTTCCTTTCTCGCGGGCCACAAGGAGGCGGCACTTGCTCGGGCGATCGGCGACACTGTCGGCCTCAGGCCCAACGATCCGGACCTGGCGATCGAGGCGCTGTCCGGCGGCAACCAGCAGAAGGTCGTCGTCGGCCGTTGGCTTCATACCGGCCGCAAGCTGCTCATCGCCGAAGACCCGACCGCCGGCGTCGATGTCGGCGCGAAGGCCGAGATTTACCGGCTGATCGGGCGGGCACTCGAAGCCGGACTGGGCGTCGTCGTTGTTTCGACCGACTTCGAGGAGATCGCCCATATCTGTCACAGGGCGCTGGTGTTTTCCCGCGGACAGATCGTTCGCGAGCTCGCCGGCGATGAACTCACCACAACCGCCGTGATCACCGCCGCATCGGCATCCGAAGCCGCCTGACCGACCCGGAGCAAGACCATGCAATCCATCGAATCCACCGCTCTCGAGCCGACACGGGGCGAAATGACCGGCCTGCCGGCGCGGCAGAAGCTCATCAGGCTCGTCCCAGTCTACGGGCTCGTCATCCTCACGCTCATGCTGATCGTGCTGTTCTCAATCCTGCTGCCGAAAACGTTCCCGACACTGCTCAATTTACGCTCGATCGTTTCCGACAAGGCGATCATCGCACTGCTGTCGCTGGCTGCCATGATACCGATGGCTTCGGGCCGCATCGACCTGACCGTCGGCTACGGAATAGTATTGTGGCACATCCTCGCTATCAGCCTGCAGACAATGCTGGGCATCCCCTGGCCCCTCGCCGTGATGATCGTCCTGTTTCTCGGCGCCGGTACGGGCTTTCTGAACGGGCTCCTCGTGGAAGTCGCCCGGATCGATTCCTTCATCGCCACGCTCGGCACGGGAACCGTGCTCTATGCGCTTGCCCTTTGGCACACCGGCGGGCGGCAGGTGGTCGGTGTCTTGCCCGACGGGTTCTATGCGCTCAACGGCACCATGCTGTTCGGCCTGCCGATCACCGGCTTCTATGTGCTGGCGATCGCCGTCACGTTGTGGATCGTGCTGGAATATTTGCCGATCGGCCGCTATGTCTATGCGATCGGCGCCAATCCCAAGGCGGCTGCCCTCAACGGCATTCCTGTGCGGCGCTTCGTCATCGGGGCTTTCGTCTCGTCGGGGTTTCTTACCGCACTGACGGGCGTTCTGCTCGCTTCCAAGCTGCGCATCGGCCAGGCGAGCGTCGGCCTTGAATATCTGCTGCCGGCGCTTGTCGGTGCGTTCCTCGGCTCGACCACCATCAAACCCGGCCGGGTCAATGTCTGGGGCACGATGATCGGCGTCGCCATCCTCGCCGTCGGAATTTCCGGAATCCAGCAATTCGGCGGCTCCTTCTTCGTTGAGCCTCTATTCAACGGCGTGACGCTTCTCGTCGCGATCGGCATTGCCGGATACGCGCAGCGCAAACGGGGCGCCGCGGCAAAACTGCCGCGGAAGCCAAATCCGTCCGGAAGCCAATAGTCCGGACGGTCGATCAGAATCTTAAACCAAGGGAGGTAGGGTTATGCAGCGCAGGAACTTCTTGAAATCAACGGCGGCAATGCTGTCGGCCGCCATCGTGGCCCCGGCAATGCTTGCCGGGCAGGCGCGAGCCGACGCAATGGCCGACGCCATGGCGATCGTCGACAAATATGCCCAGAAAGTTACGGCCTGGGATGGCCCGACCTCCGGCCCGAGGGCCCAGGAAGGCAAGACGATCGTCGTTCTTGCCGGCGACCTGAAAAATGGCGGCATCCTTGGGGTGACGACCGGCGTCGAGGAAGCGGCCGAGGCGATCGGCTGGGAGGTCAAGGTAATCGACGGCGCCGGATCGATCGGAGGCCGCACCGCGGCCTTCGGCCAGGCCATGGCGCTGCAGCCAAGCGGCATCATCATCAACGGCTTCGACGCGGTCGAACAGGCACCGGCGATCGAGCAGGCCAAGGCCGCGGGCATTCCGATGGTTGCCTGGCATGCCGGCCCGACGATCGGCCCGGACGACAAGATCGGGCTCTTTGCCAATGTCTCCACCGACGCCATGCAGGTTTCAGCCGCGGCCGCGAACTGGGCCTACGCAGACGCCAAAGGAAAACCCGGAGCCGTGATCTTCACCGATTCCACCTATGCGATAGCCATCGCCAAGGCCGATCGGATGAAGGAAGAAATCGAGAAGCTCGGCGGGACCGTGCTCGAATATGTCGATACGCCTATCGCCGAAACGTCGCAGCGCATGCCGCAGCTGACCACCTCACTGCTGCAGAAGTACGGCGACAGCTGGACGCATTCGCTGGCCATCAACGATCTCTATTTCGACTTCATGGGCCCCTCGCTCGCGGCGGCCGGCAAGACGGGTACCGACGCGCCGATCAATGTCGCCGCCGGCGACGGCTCGGAATCGGCCTATCAACGCATCCGCGCCGGCCAGTTCCAGAAGGTGACGGTGGCCGAACCGCTCAACCTACAGGGCTGGCAACTGGTCGACGAGCTGAACCGCGCGATCGCCGGTGCAAAATGGTCCGGCTACCTTTCGCCGCTCCATGTCGTGACAGCGGACAATGTCGAATTCGACGGCGGGCCGAAGAACAGCTTCGACCCCGACAATGGCTATCGCGACGAATACAAAAAAATGTGGGGCAAGATGTAGGCGCAGGCCGTAGCGGGCGCGCCGGGAAGATGCGCCCGCTACGACTCACCCGACGATAGCCGGCCCACCTCAACTGATCCGGCAGTCGCGCGGCCTCGCGGCCGCACAGGGAAATATTGCAGGCCGAAACACCGGAGAAAACCATGATCATCCGATACGCGCTCTTCGAAGGCGAAATCCATAGCGGCAGGGAAGCTGAGTTCCGCCAGTTCGTGAAAGACCGGCTTGTCCCGCTCTGGACGCAGTTTCCCGGAGCCGAGGAAATCCGCATCCTCGACGGAACCATCCGCGACGAAGGCGCCCCGGCCTACGCATTGGCACTGGCCATCCGCTATCCGGATATGGCGGCGTGCGAATTGGCGCTTCAATCCCCCATCCGATCCGAAAGCCGCGAAGTTACCGGCGAGCTGCTGAAAATGTTCACCGGACGCGTTCACCACCACGTGTTCGACGCGAGCGAATACGAGCCGACACGTGCGCCGGTAGAATGAGCGGGCCGGTAAGCAGAGATCGGCTTGGCTTCATGGAACGCCATCTTCCGGTCGACATCGCCGACAAGGGATTTCCGCAGCGGTTTTGAACCGTTCTTGTCGACGTGTGGCAATACCAAGCTGGTGAGGCAGCTGCACGCCGCCGCGGACCAGGTCTAAATCGGCGATCCTGTCCGCCTCACGCGCTGCATCGGTACGGGGAGCGCGATGAAGATACGCCAGTATCCGCCACGCGCCATCATCCAGATGTTGCGCTCGAGCAGGCCGCACAGGGATTGGTGACATAGCTGACGATGCGGCTCGGCAAGACGCTGCAATCTTGCTAAGATCGGCGGTGGGAGGAGACGGGCATGCAATCGATGCCGATAGCCCATCCTGGTGTAGCCAAGACGACAGCCGACGCGTCGCTTCCACTCGCCTATTCCACCGCGACGCTCTGCTGGCTCCTGTCCGCCGGCGTCTACATCGCAGCCAAGTGGGTTGCCCCCGAGATGCCGCCTTGGGCGCTCTGCTTCTGGCGGCTGGTGCTCGCCTGCGCGATCCTGCTGCCTATCGTCCATCATCATCACGGGGCGATGCTCGCGCTGATCCGGTCCCGGGCGATCGAGGTGCTGGCCATCGGCGCCATCGGGCTGACCCTCTGTCAGGGCATGATCTACACGGGCCTCAATTACACCGACGCGACCACCGCCGGCATCATCATGGCGCTGTCGCCGATCATGACCATGGTGCTTGCCCGCTTCGTGCTCGGCGAGCCCCTCGGCATCTGGAAGGCGGTTGGCGCGCTGCTCGCTCTGGTCGGGATGGTGGTGATCGTAGCGCGCGGCGACCTTGCCGCACTGATGCGGCTCCAGTTCAATCCCGGCGAGTTGTGGATCGTCGGCAGTGCGTTTTGCTGGGGCCTCTACACCGTGCTGCTGCGTCGCGCCAAATTCGCTATCGAACTGCTGCCGACGGTGGTCCTGCTGCTGGGCGCCGGCGCGCTGATCGCACTGCCTCTCTATCTCTGGGAGCTGTTTTCCGGCGAGCGTTCGGCGCTGCATGCGAACGGCCTTCTGGCACTCGCCTATGTCGCTGGCCCGGGCGGCGCTCTGATGTACTACCTCTACAACCGCAGTGTCGAGACGCTTGGCGCCGGGCGCGCCAGCATGCTGCTCTATCTGCAGACTGTCTTCGTCGCCGTGCTCGCTTATCTATTCCTTGGGGAAAGCTTGCACGACTACGACCTCGCCGGCGCCGCCTTTATCGTCGCCGGCCTGTTGCTCGCCACCGCGATCAAGCCGAGGCAGCGCACGGTGCATGTCGCGTAGGGATACCTCTCCCGCTGCTCGTCTCACCTTCTGAGATACAGCCATAGTGTCGTCGGCGCCAGGATCGCGGTCAGCGCCACCGGCGCGATCAGGGCGAGTACGACCTGACTGAGTGTCGCCCCGCCACCCATCAACTCGCGCAGCGCCGTCGTCATCAGCGACACCGGGTTGACTTCAACGAAGGCCCGCAGCCAGTCCGGCATGGTTCCGGGGTCTACCATGATGTTGGAGGCGAAGACGAGCGGGAACAGGAACGTAAAGCCGAGCGTCATCACTGTGGTTGGCGTGCGGATCATCAGGCCGAGCACGATGAATACCCAGCCCATGCCGAACCCGATGGCGATCAGCATGGCGAAGGCGGCAAGCACGCCGAGGATGCCCGCCTCCGGCCGGTAGCCGAGGATCAGCCCGATGGCGAGGATGATCGAAGCGGCAATCAAATGGCGCAGGATGTCGCCCACCATCAGACCGGCGAACGGAGACAGCGACCAGATCGGCAGCGATCGGAAGCGGTCAAACAAGCCCTTGCCGAGGTCGGTCGACAATCCCATGCCCGAATAGACTGCGTTGAACACCACGGTCTGAACCAGGATACCGGGTAGGAAGAACTGCAGGTATTCGCCAGGCGAACCGGCGAGCGCGCCGCCGAAGACGAAGGTGAACAGCAGCGTGAACATGATCGGAGTCATCACCAGGTCGAACAGCTGCTCCGGCACATGCTTGAATTTCAGCACCGCGCGCCATCCGAAGACCAGTGCATTGGAAAGGGCTGATGGGGTCCTCGGTCGGGCGACCCTTTGCAGCCGCTGCAGGGATGTCGTGTCGATCATGGTCTGTCGTCTTTCCGGCTTTCACCCAGGCTCGGCTGGTCCGTCAGCGCGAAGAAGACCTCCTCAAGGCTGGGTTGGCCCATAGAGAAATCCGACAGTTCGATGCCGGCAGCGACCAGGTCGGCCAGCGCCTCGTTGGCGGCCTTCGCCGTGCCGGCAAGGACGGAGAGTTCCGCGCCCTCGGCACTGCGTTGGACAGGGTGCTCCAACCGGCGCTCCAGAATGGTCGCCGCCTGGTCCAGACGCGCATCATCGGCAAGCGCGACATGGAGAAATCCGGAGCCGGTGGCCGCCTTCAATTCGCGGCTGGTGCCCTCGGCAATCTTCCTGCCGTGGTCGATGACGGCGATGCGTGCCGCGAGTTGATCGGCCTCTTCGAGATATTGCGTGGTGAGCAGGATGGTGACGCCGGCCTCGGCGAGGCCGCGGATCATGCCCCAGACGTCCTTGCGGGCGTTCGGATCGAGGCCTGTGGTCGGCTCATCGAGGAACAGCACGCCCGGCGTGACGATCAGCGAGGCGGCTATGTCGAGCCTCCTTCGCATGCCACCCGAATAGTCCCTCACCTGTTTCGTCGCCGCTTCGGCCAAGCCGAAAGCCGCGAGCAGGTCGTCCGCACGGGCTTTCGCGGCGCGACCGCGAAAACCCCAGAGTCGGGCGAGCAGGACGAGGTTCTCCCGGCCCGTCAGGTCCTCGTCGAGCGAAGCGAACTGCCCGGTCATCGCGATTGCCGCACGGACCTCGTGCGGGGCCTGCACGAGATCGTGCCCCATCACGGTAGCGGAGCCGGCGTCGGGGCGCGACAGCGTCGCAAGCATCCGCATCAGCGTTGTCTTGCCGGCGCCGTTCGGACCCAGGATAGCGAAAATCATGCCGCGCGGCACATCGAGGTCGATACCATCGACGGCACGCAGCTTGCCGAACGTTTTAACCAGCCCGCGGGCGGAAATGGCTGACTGGGCAAGGCCCGTGGCGGGCACACCCATAGGAGAAGTATCGTTCATGCAATCATCCGGCAGTCGCAAATGAAGGCCAGCTTCGGCGCAATGGCTGCGTCGTCAGTTCCTCTGCAGGCGCGCGAGCTTACCGTCTGGCTTGTCCTTATGCCAGAGGCTCCGACCATCTGCCTGGCCGCCGCGCTGTAGCGCCGGTCAGATCATATGTCGGCTACTCCCTTGGGGTTTCTCACTCGATCACGGCACAGGCCTGACGTTTTCCGGCATCACCGGCAGGCTGGCTTTTGTAGTCGTCCTGCCCGCCGTGGATCATCAATGCCTTGCCTCGTATCGCCGTTTCTCCACCATCCAGCTTGACCATGCTGTTGAAAACCTGAGCACGCAAAACGTCGTCGGCGCCGACCCGCTGATTTGGCATATCGCCTGCGTGCGGGCCTTTCCCAGTGAGATATCCATGTTCGGCATTCGTCGGATTGAAGTGTCCACCGGCCGAGTCATGGCCGGTCTGATGATCGCACTTTCCGGTCTCATGAACATGGAACGCAACCAATTCGCCCGCCGGCAGTCCCGTCACCTCCAACTCTATCAGCACACCCTGCGCCGTCTCGGTCAGCGTGGCCGTTCCATTCTTCTCGCCGGCCATGTTGACGAATTCGGCTTTCGCGGTCGCGGCGTCCTGAGCCGCTGCAGGCATCGCGACCGCCAGCGCCAACCCTGTTGTTGCAACCAATTTTCTCATCGACTCGGGCCTCCGGTTGTCCAAGGCACCCAAACAACAACGCGGCCTCTTCGTTCCATTTGGGATTTGAGTTTTTGTCTCCGGCACGGCCGCCAGGGAAGCGACGCCGACAACTTTTTCGATGTGTCTTCAGCTTATACCAGTTCGAAAAGTTGCGCGGTTTGCCAGCCCGCCAGCAGTATGATGAGAGTACCAACGAGCCTGAGAAGCGTCTTTTCTGCGATCGACTTCACCATAAATCCGGCCATCGGCGCTGCGATCACCCCGCCCAGGACCAAGCCGGCAACGGCGATCAGATTTTCTGCCAGCGCTCCTGCCTCCGCCCAATGGCCCGTCAATAACGCAAACAGGAAGGTCAGGGACACCGACAGCGTTGTAAGGAACTCGGTGGCATTCACCGTACCAATCACGTAGCGGGGCGTCCCGCCAAAACCGAGAAGGCCCGTCGTCACGATGGGTCCCCATCCGCCACCCCCTGCCGCATCGAGAAATCCACCGCCAAGTCCAAGCGGAGGTACCGCGGCTGCAGGGACCGGCTTGCTTGGGATCCGTCGGAAGGAACGGAACAGGAGCCAGGCTCCGACGAGCGCAAGATATGTGGTCACATAAGGCTTCATGATGGCCCCCTCAAATGAGGTGAGCACATAAGCGCCGAGAACGCCGCCGAGCACGCCAAACGGCATCAGCCGCCAGAAAAGCTTCCAGTCGATATTGCGGTGATAGAGGTGAGCCGAACCCGAGGCCGCCGTGGTAAACAGCTCAGCTGCGTGAACTGAAGCCGAAGCGTGTGCAGGAGACACGCCGAACCCCAGTAGTGTTGTCGAGCAAATCACGCCGTACGCCATGCCGAGAGCGCCGTCCACAGCCTGAGCTAAAAACCCTACGATCACAAAAAGAAGGAATTCCTGCATTTGGCTCTCCAACAAAGCGCGGTCGTACTCGACGAAAGAGGAACCCGCTGCCGACAACGCATGCAATCTTCATGCTTCCACAACTCACCAAACGCCTGGCTTCGATAATGGGGCGACGAATGGGAAACTGTCCACCCGATCGACGCCTTTCTCCGCGCCCGCTGCGATCGAATAGCACTGCCCCCACCTCCCATGACCTGAGGTTTTGGGGTAAGCGCACCTTTCGCGAGCGATACGGCCTTCCACGTTCTTTAGGTCCAGAATCGAACTGGTCGCGCGCGGCGGTGCTTACTCACTGGGCGCGGCTCCGGACTGCCGTGATGGCTTTGTGTCGCGCTTTGGCGTCAGTTCCGCCTCGGGCTGGTCGCTCAGTCGTTGCTTGAGGATGTCAATGAGGCTGACGGTGACCGCGATCACCGCGGGGCCGAGGACAAGCCCGGATGCTCCGAAGAGGACGATGCCACCGACAGCACCGACAAAGGCCACCACCGTGTGGAGCCGCAGCCGGTTCCCGACAAGTATCGGATAGAGCAGATTGTCGATGCCGGCGACAACCACACCGCCCCAGACGGTCAGGATCGCCGCGCTCGCCCAAGCCCCCTCCAGCGCGAGATAGATCGCTGCCGGCACCCAGATCAGGAATGCGCCGAGCACCGGCACGATGGCAAGAAGTCCCATTGCCAGGCCCCAGAAGACCGGAGTGGGCAGGCCGAGCCACCAGAAAATCAGGCCGCCCAGCGTCCCCTGCACAGCGGCGACAAGCACGGTGCCTATCACGATCGCATGGACCGTCTCGGCAAGGCGGGACAGCATATATGCCGTCTCCGGTGCACGCAGGGGCGACAGACGCTCGATTCCCCGCATGGCGGGTTCACGGTCCCGCAGAAAATAGAACAGCAGATAGAATGTCAGCACGAACATCACGGCCTGATTGATCGAGCCGCGCAACAGCGATGTGCTTTGTCCCGTCAGCCATTGTACAAATGCGGCGACCGTGCCGGCTGGATCGAGTTGGTTCTCGATCCACAGGGCAACGGCCGAAAGCCTGGGATAATCCGACACGAAGGCGTCTGTGTTCCAGCCCCGGATGACCTCCTCCATATAGGTGGCGCCGTTTACCGCCTCGCGAACAAGCTGCTGTGCCACGAAGATGAGCGGCAGGCCGACCGCCACTGCCGCGACGCTCACCGATATCAGTGCAGCCAGATTTTGATTCCTGAGCCTTTCCTCGACCCGTCGATGAGCCGGATACAGGATGATTGCCAACACCAGTGCCCAGGTCAATGCGGGCAAAAAAGGCAACGCCAGGAGATAACAGACATACAGGCCGATCGCCGTCGCGGCCACGATGCCGAGCAATCTCATTTGCTTCATATCGGGCAACTGTTTCAGGTCGGGCATCTCTCGCCGTCTCGCAAACCAAGCGAGACTAGTGGATTTTCTGACAAAATGGCAGCTTCCGTCGCCGCACCCCCCTACTGCCAAGCCGCTGTCGAGTGTGACGAAATTGGCCATTTCTCGGTCATTGGGCTGGTTATGCCGGTTGGCCGCCCGTCCGCGCTGCCAGCACCACGGCCTGCCGGTCGTGGATGCTGCGACCTACGGCGGTTCTACAGCTCGCTCGCGGCAGCGCAGCTTCACAGGGCCAAAAAGAAAAAAAGGCCGGACTGGTTAAAGTCCGGCCAGGCATGAAGGTTCAAAACCTCCAGAGGGGAACGCGCCGGATGCAATGGGAGGAAAACATCCGACGCGATGCGTATATGGGTCCGCACGGGTGGCGTTTCAACGACATGGGGTGGGCCACATCAGCCGCTCCATAGAGCCACCAGCGCGGATTCAGGTCACGGCCTGTGTTTCAGTTTTAGCATAACAGACATGTGGTGCGTCGGCCCGATCAACGAGGTCGCCGCCCCGGGTCAGGCGAGGAGTGTCCCGCGGGACACTCCTCCTTCGTTTTTACTCCGAGAGCGTGAAGGGAGCCGTGTATTTGTCGACGTTGTCCTTGGTGATGAGAAGGCAGTCAAACAGCTGCTTCTCGGTCGGCGCGCCGGTTTTGCCGGTCTTTATGAACGAGTCGGCCTGTTGTACGGCCTTCGCCGAGTAGACGGCCACCGGTTGGAGCACGGTGTACTGCAAGTCGCCCGCCTTGATCGCGGCGACAGCGTCCGGAGAGCCATCGAAGCCGCCGACCTTAATGCTCGACAGCTTTCCGGCTTCCTTCAGCGCGGCGATCGCGCCAAGCGCCATCTCGTCATTGCCGCTCGTCACGCCGATGATATCGGGATGGGCCTGCAGCAGGCTCTGCATCTTGTCGTGGCCTTGGGTCCGGTCCCAGTTGGCGACCTCCGAGCCGGCCTTCTTGAGGTCCGGATACTGGCTGATCACGGTCTCGTATCCGTTTGACCGGGTTGCGGCGTTGTTGTCGGACGGGGCGCCCAACAGTTCGACGTAGTTGCCCTTCTCGCCGATATTCGTCACCCATTGCTGTGCCCCCAGAGCGGCGCCCTGTGCGTTGTTGGAAACGAGCTGCGCCTTGGCCAGACCCTCCTGGTTGATCTCGGCGTTGACCAGGAAGACCGGGATGTTTGCGGCAATCGCCTTCTTGACGGCGCCGATGGATCCGCTGGCGTCGGCAGGATCGAGGATGATCGCCACGGATTTGTTGGTGATTGCGGTGTCGATCAGTCTGCTTTCCGTGTTTGTGTCGGCTTTCGATGCGCCGACAGTCGCGGTGTAGCCGAGTTTTTCGGCCTCGGCCTTGGCCACATTGCCTTCGGTGAGCCAGTACGGGTTGGCGGGGTCGATGACGATGATCGAAATGAGGCCTTCGGCCGACGCTGTGCTTATCGACCCTGCGAGGACCGGAGCAGCCAGCGCAAAGGCCGTGAGCATTAGAATTCTTGCCTTGCCATACATGAAATTTCCTCCTTGGTTAGCGATGGTACCGGTCAACCGGCAATCTTCTCGTGAGCGGGATCGGCCGTTCGGGCTTTGCCGGCTTGTTGCGGAGAAGTCGAAGGGCCGCCGTTCGAGCCCGGGAGCTTGACGCGACGGCGATACTGAATGGCATTGAGCAGCACCGCCAACACGATGACCGCGCCGGTGAACACTGTTTGCCAGTAGGCGGACACGCCGATGATCACGAGGCCATCGGAGAGGAAGCCGATGACGAAGGCCCCGACCAGCGTGCCGCGGATATTGCCTCGACCACCGGTGAGTGCCGCGCCGCCGATGACGACGGCTGCAATGGCGGTCAGTTCGTAGGAGTTGCCGGCGGTCGGCCCTGCCGAAGTCAGTTCCGAGGACAGGATGAGGCCGGCTGCCGAGGCGCAGATGCCGGACAGCATATACACCGACACCTGCACTTTTTTCACCGGCACGCCGGACAGTTCCGCGGCGCGCTCGTTGCCACCGGAGGCATAGAGCCACCGGCCGAAGGCCGTGCGATTGAGGATGATGCTGCCGATGATCGCGATGACCACCATGACCAGCACACCGATAGGGATACCGAACAGGCGGTTGAAGCCCAGCCAGTCGAAGCCGGTATTGCCCAGCTCCGGCTTGCCGCCGAGATCATTATATGTGAGGCCGTTTGTCATCAGCAGCGCGGCGCCCCGCACCACATAGAGCATACCCAGCGTGGCAACGAAGGCCGGCACCTTCAACCAGGCGATAAGGACGCCGTTGACCAGACCGACCAGTGCGCCAAGCACGCACACCAGCACCACGACCACCCAGACGGGGGGAAACAGCACGATGCCGAGCGTTTGCAACTGCACGCCCTGCATCAGGAATCCGGCGATTACGCCCGACAGTCCAAGCGTCGACCCCACCGACAGGTCGATGCCGCCATTGAGGATGACCAGCAGCATGCCGACCGCGAGGATGCCGAAGATGGCGACATGCGACGCCATGGTGAGGAAATTGCCCAGCGAGAAGTAATAGGGCGACAGCATCGAGAAGACGAGGATGATCACCATCAGCGCGAGGAATGCCCGGCCCTCCAGCAACAGCTTGGCCAGACTGAAGCCACCGCTCGATGTCCTCGGGCCGGAGCGGCTACTATTCTGACTGGCGTTGGTCACGGTCTGGGCTCCTGTATTCTTCATGATCAGACAAGCACGGCCTCGCCCGAGGCGGCCATGATCTGCTCTTTCGTGACATCGGCGCCGAACTGAGCCGAATTCCTGCCTCGGCGCATGACGATGATCCGGTGCGCGATACCAAGGCACTCGGCGACTTCCGAGGTCGAGAACACGACCGCGAGCCCCTGCGCGGCCCGCTCGCCGAGCAGCCGGAACACCTCCGCCTTGGCACCGACATCGATCCCGCGACTGGGCTCGTCCAGCAGCATGACCTTGGGGTCGGTGGTCAGCATCTTGCCGATGACGACCTTCTGCTGATTGCCGCCGGACAGCGATCCGATGGGCGCGCCTGCGCCCGCCGTCTTGACGCGCACATCGCGAATGGTTCCGTCGATCAGCGACCGCTCCTGCGACCGCGAAAGCAGCATCCCCTTGACGAAGGCGCCAATACTGGCGAGCGACAGATTTGCCCCCACGGTCATCGTCTGGACCAGCCCGTCGCGTTGGCGGTCCTCAGGCACCAGCACAAGCCCCCTGTTTATCCGCTCCGCAATGCTGAGGCGGGAGATGTCGTCGCCCTCCAGCAAGACCCGGCCGCCCGTCACCGGCAAGCGTCCGGCGACGCACTCCAGCAATTCCGTGCGCCCGGCGCCCATCAGCCCGTAAATGCAGACGATCTCGCCCGCGCGGACATCGAGCGACAGCCGGTGGACGACCAGGCGGTCCGAACCCGAAACATCGGCGACGCTCACATCGTCGATTGACAGGGCAACGTCGCCGAATGCGTATCCGGTGGGTGGCGATCCCAGGTCGAAGTTCTCGCCCACCATGTTACGGACGATCCATTCGAGATCGATGTTCTTCGCTTTGGCCGTGGCCGTGATCGTTCCGTCGCGCAGCACCACCGCGTGGTCGGTGATCTGCAGCGCTTCTTCGAGGTGATGGGAGATGTACACGATCGAGACGCCGCGGGCGGTCAGGTCCCGGATCACCTTGAACAGCACCTCCACCTCGGTCGCGCTCAATGCGGAGGTAGGCTCGTCCATGATCAGGATGCGTGAATCGACGGAGAGCGCGCGTGCGATCTCGACGATCTGCTGCTGGCCCAGACGCAGATCCTGCACCAAGGTCATCGGATCGATGTCTTCCTCGAGATCGGCCATCAGCATCCGCGTCTGGCGAGCCTCTTCCGCGAAGTCGAGGCCGGTCGCGCCCCGCAACTCACGGCCCATGAAAATATTGTCGCGCACACTCAGATTGGGCGCGAGACTCAGCTCCTGATGGATTATCGAGATGCCTCGATCCCGCGCGTCGACGGTCGAGGAGAAGACGACAGGACGGCCATCGAGTTCGATGCTTCCGGATGTCGGCGTCTCAACACCGGAAAGGATCTTCATCAGCGTCGACTTGCCTGCCCCATTCTCTCCGAACAGCGTGGTGACCTCGCCACGGCGGATGTCGAAATTGACCCCCTTGAGGGCATGCGTTCCGCCATAGGATTTCACGATGTTGCGCGCCGCGAGCACGGTGTCGCCGGCCGCCGGCTCGAATTGAGGCGCCGCATTCATTGAACGCTCAGCTTTGCGGGTGTGACGAGCCAGCCCTTGGGATTGATCAATTTGAAGACGCCGACCACCGAAATCGTCTTCCCGGTGAGCTCGGTATTGTCGATGGCCGACAACACCTGCTTCTTCATCTCGTTGTTCAAGGCCGATCCGGCGTTCTGATACTCGATCTGGTTGGTGAATTGCCCGAAGGCGATCGTGCCTGTGGCATCGCGCAGGTCGGTTCCGTTGATCGCCGGCCCCGTCTGCACCCGAATGACCAAGGTGCTGGGAACATCGTCGACCTTGACGGCGTAGATGCCGGACTTTCCCTCACCGACCACGCCGGTGAATTTGACCGAGAATTCCGTACCGACATTGGCCGGCACGCCGTACTCCTTCTCTGCCGCCGCCTTGTCCTTGGCGATGGCTGACGCGAGGGTAGCGGCGTTCACCGCGCGCTGCTCCACGGCGGATTGAACCTTCGAAAACTCGGACTTGCCGTATTCTTCCGGGGAAAACGCAGCCTTTCGCGCGTCTTCCGCCGAACCAATTATGACGACCTTGGTGTCGAGAACCATAGCGCCGAGCAAAATCAGGATCGCGGCCGCGGCGACAATCCAACGAACGCCGACCCGCCGATTGATCGTGGTGGCGGGCTGCGAACTCATGGCGCAACGACCTGCGGCATGACGCCGATCAGGTCACGATCACCACTGGCGGCGCTGCTGGATTTCATTCCATCTCCTCCCGAGATGATATTATTATCTTCAGTTGAAAAATTTTTCACGCGTTCATGTCGTTGTCAATCCGCCTTCACTGGGATCAGCGTGCAGCCGGCGTCATCGAGAGGAACTTTATCGCGTAGCAGTTGATTGCGGCCGAGAACCCAGCCGGTATTCGGCTGCACGATCGTGGGACCGCGATTGCATGCGCTGGTTCGTCAGCCCAACCGCCGTAAGCAAGAAATTCCTCACGAGCCGAAGCCTTTCGGAACAGTCAGGCCTCAGGCACAAAATCGACCATACGTTAGTGTTAAATTCACGTCAAGACATGTGATATTTTGCCCATTCTCCGGCACTGCTGGACAATGGGCACCTGTCAACAAAGCTTAATATGCTGTTTTCGTGTGGTATTTTTTGAAAACAGCGCATACCCGCGAGGTGTTCGTCCCAAAATCAGGGCGCCATCACAATCGCATCAGATTCCTGTCGCTGAGCTGCGCGACAGCGGCATCGAGTTCGTCGGACATCCGCTGCGGGTCCCAGTTACGTGCACGGCCGGCAATGGCGGCGATCTGCTTCAAATCGCTCATGGTCAGGGAACCACCAATGGCCAGGGTCGTGCGCCGCATGACGATATCGGCCAGATGCTCGACGAATTCATTACGAACGATGTAGTCGATTTCGGATGTGCCGTAGTCGCTTGCCCCCGGCAGGCGATCTTCATTGTCTCCTGAACTTTGGTGGCGGGCGATCGGCAACGCCTTGGTTCCGTAGCGCGACAGAAGTTGGTCGAGACGGCGTTCGTCGGCGCCCGAAGCCGATCTGGCATCCGCCAGCCAGGCAGTTCGCGCCGCAGGCTCGGTTGGAAAACCCTTGCCGCCGCCGATCGGCATCGATCGCGTGGTGACCTTGCGGCCGCGTCCCAGCCGGTCGAGTACCGTGTCGGCAACCTCCTCGGCAAAGCCGCGGAACGTCGTCCATTTGCCGCCGACCAGCGAGATAATCGGAAACGGACGCGAACCTTCCGGCTCGACGACCGGTGCCGAATGATCCCGGCTGATCAAGCCGGGGACAGAGGCGTCGGATGCAGGCAACGGTCTGATGCCGCTATAGGCATAGACGATCTGGTCGCGTCCAAAGCTCATGCCCGGCATCAGCGCACGCACGCTTTCGAGCAGATAGTCGATCTCCTGCGGCTCGCACTGTACTGTGTCCGGGCTGTCGGCCTGGATGTCGGTCGAGCCGACGAGCACCAGACCGAGATAGTCGTAGACAAGGCAGATGCGGCCGTCGTCGGCTTCGAAGTAGAGCATGCGGCCTGCCAGGCTTCGTACCAGTTCGTCGTGCTTCAAAAGGATATGCGAGCCCTTGGTGCCGCCGATCATTTTCGATGGCGCGCCGAGCGAGGCATTGACATCGTCGATCCACGGACCGGCGGCGTTGACGACCAGTTTCGGCCGCACCGCAAATACGGCGCCGTTCTCGGACCGACCCCCGTCTTTTGACTGGCCCCCGCCTTTTGACTGGAAAGTCAGCACACCATTGGACGACGAAACCAGCGTCGTGTAGTTGGCGGCCGCGGCGAGGGCATTTGCTGCAAGCCCGTCGGTGATCAGTTCGAGCACCAGCCTTTCGGGATGGCTGATCTTGGCGTCGTAATAGATGCCGGTGGCGACGATCGACCTGGTCAGTGCCGGCATGTTGCTCAGCGCCCGCCGGCGTCCGACCAGCCGGTGGCGCGGCATGACACGATGCCGCGCCCCATAGAAATCGTAGATCGTCAGGCCGATCTTGATGAGGACGGCGCCGCGGCTGCGCGGCGCGCTGGTCGAGCCCAGCAGTGTGCGCAACGCCGCCCACATGCCCTTGCTCCAGGAGAAGATCGGGATGATTGTCGGCAGCGGGCTGACATAGTGCGGCGCGTTCTTCAACAGCAGGTTGCGCTCCAGCGTCGACTGTGCCACCAGCCCGAACTCGCCCGTTTCGAGATATTTCAGGCCGCCATGGATCAGCCGCGATGGCGCAGCACTTGTGCCCGAGCCAAAATCGCCCTTGTCGACGATCAGGCAACTGACGCCTTGCGCGCACAAATCCCGGAACAGACCAGCCCCATTGATGCCGGCGCCAAGAATGACGACGTCGACGTCGCCCGTCTTGTTCATAAAGGCGAGGCGGTCGATGGGGTCGGCTGAGCCGGGGTCGGATGCGCCGGGATCCAACACAGGGTCCGATGCGCCTGCGTCGCCGGAAGGGCTCATGACTGAGCCATCTTGACGATGCTCAGTTTTACGCCGGCTCGTTCGAGTTTTTGCGCCTGCGCGTCGCTCACGCCGTCAGTCGTCAGCACCGCGTCGAAACGGGTCAGATCGTCGAAAACATGCAGGGCGACCTTGTCGAACTTGGAATGGTCGACGACAAGAATGCGCTTGGTCGAGGCAGCGACCATCGCTTGCTTGACCCGGACCACATGCTGGTCCTGGATGAAGGCCGTGGTGCCTGAGATCGCCGAAGCCGAGCAAATCAAAAGATTGGCACGCAATTGCGCCACGGCATTCTCGCAGACGATGCCGATATAGGCATTGTAGGTGCGGTGGTACTGACCGCCCAGACAGATGAAATCGATATCGTCGACATTGGTCAGGAGTGCTGCAGTCGCGACGCTGTTGGTGATGACGGTCAGTGGCTTGATGTCGGGCAGCAGAGGCGCGATCGCGTTCGCCGTCGTCGAATCGTCAAGCATGACGGCCTGGCCGGCCTCTACATAATCCAGCGCCGCATGCGCCAGCGCATCCTTCTCGGCTCTGCCGACCGTCACCCGGTAGCGGAACGCGCTTTCATAAAGGCCGGAAGGCTGCACCGTCACAGCGCCGTGCAGCTTGCGCAGCACGCCCTGGTGCGCCAGTTGGTCGATATGGCGGTGGATGGTCATCCGCGACACGCCGAAATGCTCGACCAGGTCGTCGATGCGCACCTGGCCCAATTTGATCACATAGTCGGCGATTTCCTCGCGCCGTTCGTCGGCCTTGATCATGCAGCCCCCTCAATGCTTTGCCCCGCCAGCCTTTCGATCTCCAGCCATTGCGGCTTGAGCGATTCGGCAATGCGGCAATAGAGAGAAAAACGGTCCTCGAAACCCGCATTGCGCGCCGCGTCGGGCAGATATTCATGGCTCGTCTTGCTGACCGCGCGCGCGCCCTGTTGCGGTGAGGCAAACAGGCCAACCGCGGCGCCGGCACAAAGCGCTGCGCCGAAGGCAGCCGCCTCGTCGGTCGACGTCACGATGACCGGCACGTTGAGCACGTCGGCGAACATCTGCGCGAAGGCCGGATTGCGCGAACCGCCGCCGGTGAGCCGCACCTCACGAACGGCAAAGCCGTCGCGCAGCGCTTCGACGTGAGTGCGGTGGTTGAAGACGATGCCTTCCAGAACTGCCTTCAGCATGTCGCCGCGATCATGCCAGCCATGCAGGCCGAGAAAGCTGGCGCTGGCG
Source organism: Mesorhizobium sp. WSM4848 (assembly GCF_055811375.1). NCBI lineage: Bacteria > Pseudomonadati > Pseudomonadota > Alphaproteobacteria > Hyphomicrobiales > Phyllobacteriaceae > Mesorhizobium > Mesorhizobium sp. WSM4848. The sequence goes on along the minus strand of NZ_JBVVPX010000029.1, from coordinate 1,081 downwards.
GCATTGCCGTAAGGCGAGCCGAACAGATAGGGATGAAACAAGATGGTCGAAGGCCTGCCAAGCGCAATGTCGATCTCTGCCGCCAGCATCTCGTGGATCGAGCCGCCGGTCCTTTTTGCTTCGTCCTGTTCCGGGCGGCAGAGCGTGTCGAGGAACCAGTCGTAATTCGCCGTCGAGGCCGGCGAAATCGACATGTTGTTCCAACGCCCCAAGTCGATGGCGTTGCGGCAGAACCAGCGCGGGTCGACGCGCGGCTCGGTGGAGACGATCTCGTTGATCGAATAGGTGCCGGCGACGATGCTGACCACGCCCTCCTCGTGGCCGCCAATGGCAAGCGCCGAGGCAGTGACGTCATGCAGGCCGCAAGCGACCGGCGTGCATTCTGCAAGCCCGCTCAGCGCCGCTGCATCGGCGGTGACATAGCCGACGATATCGGCCGAATGCGCCACCGGCGGCAAAGCGTCGAACAATTCCTCAAGACCGAAGACGCGCATCGCCTCCGGCGCATAGCTTTGCGTACGCATGTTGGTGAACGAAGTGCTCGCCTCCGTCAGGTCGGTGCCGATGGTGCCGGTCAGGCAGAAACGCAGCCAGTCCTTGCAGGCGAATATGTGCGCTATCCGGCTGAAGCGTTCCGGATCGTGCTCATGCAACCAGACCAGCAGCGACGATGGTGAGGAAGCGTGCGGCACCTGGCCGGTCAGAGCGAGCGCCTCGGCGAAAACCGAACCTTGTGACCATCGGTCGACAATTTCGCCCGCCCGGCTGTCCAGCGACAATATGCTGGGGCCTAGCGGCCGGCGATCGTTGTCGAGCAGGTAAAGGCCATCGCCATGCGCGGTCGCCGCCACTGCCTTGATGTCGCTGGCCGGCCTGCCGCTCAAGGCAATGGCTTCCTGGATCGCCTCGGCGGTCGCCTGCCAGAGACCGGCCATGTCGCGTTCGACCCAGCGCGGGGGGGGGGGGGGGGCGGCCCCCCCCCCCCCCCCCCCCCCCCAAATAGGAACCGACAGCGGGGTGGGGTATTAAAAAAAACAAACCCCCCCACACCGGCAGGAGATGGGGGGGGGGGGGGGGGTGT